>CALLQJ010000061.1 GCA_938014865.1 uncultured Fastidiosipila sp. | reverse complement strand
AGATGAAAATGAGCGCACGAAAGCAACGAGAAGTGAAAAAAGTGATCCGAATGTGCAAACTTAAGGTCAAGCCGAAAAACCAACGCGGCAAGGTCCAGTATAAACTCAAAACCTACGACCCGGAGAGCGGACAGGAACGCAAAATCAAGATGATCTTCCGCGACGTCGCCGCCATCGAATTCAAGATGAACTTCTTCGATAATCCCAAAGGCGCAGAAGTAAAAGGTTTTTACGAAGTCTTTGATCGCGAAGAAAAAGAAAAAATGCTCAAACGCAATTTCGAAGGCCGCAAAGAAGACTTTCTCTATCACGGCGACTACGACTACGACGAAGACGACCCGTATGACCTCTTGAACTACAAGCGAAACTACGAGGACGTCCTCCGTGACCTCGACTCCTACCGGCTCTTCCGCCAGCAGACCACCGGCGGTGTCTACTCCATTTTGGCCAAGTACTGGGAGAAACGCGAGAAGTAAAACAACACAAGAAAAATTCAAGCTGTCGCTTTCGGGCGGCAGCTATTTTTTTGAGCAAAGCCCTCCCCCCTAAGGTAAACTGTCAGAAGAGAGGGAGGTACCCGCCATGAAAATCTATGACGCTTACGATCAAAAGATGCGCCTTTACGGCATCTGCCCGGAAGCCCGGGCCCGGAGAATGTTCTACCGCCTGCCGGAGGAAATGATTGAAAAATTCCCCCAGTTTGAAGAGCTCGGCCGCCGCAACGTCGGGGCGAGGTTGCGCTTTCGGACCGATGCTTCCGCCTTCAAAATAAGGATGCGCTTGGCGACGGAGTCCGTCGATCCCGCCATCGCTCTTCCGGGTTCCGCCGGTCTGGATGTTTACGAGGAAAGCGGCGTGAACAGCCGTTACCTCGGCTATCTGGCCCCGTCAGACTACGGCTTCAAAGAAAAGTGGCAGGAAGGCGAATTCCGAAAATCTTCCGGCATGCAGACCATTACCCTGAATCTTCCGCGAAACGAGCGCCTGTCCGCTCTCAAGATCTTGCTGCCGGACGAGGCAAACTTGGAAACAGCCCCTGATTATCGCTATGAGCAGCCCATTGTATTCTACGGTTCATCGATTACCGAAGGCGGCTGTGCACCGCGTCCCGGTGCGGCCTATACCTCGATCGTCAGCCGCCGGCTCGACAGCGATTATCTCAATCACGGCTATTCCGGCGGTGCCAAAGGCGAAATAGCCTTTGCCGAATATATCGCAAAGATGGAAAATATCTCGATCCTTGTCTACGACTACGACCACAACTCACCGTCCCCTAAACACTTAGCCGAAACGCACGAGCCCTTCTTCCGGCATATCCGTAAAGCAAAGCCCGGCCTCCCGATTGTCATGCTGAGCCGTCCTGATTTTGATTTCCATCGGGAAGACAGCATCCGCCGCCGTGACGTTATTTACCGGACATACCGCAACGCCGTGCAGGCCGGTGACCGCAATGTCTATTTCATTGACGGAGAACGGCTCTTCGGCACAAGCGGGCGCGAAGAGTGCACGATTGACGGCTGCCATCCAACCGGACTCGGCTTCATGCGCATGGCGGAGGCTGTGTATCCGGTTCTGGCTAGGATCTTAGAGAGTAAGGAATAAGTAGTGCAGGAAAAGACTGCAGATTAAGGTGGAAAGTTGCATCAGCATTTACGGAATAAAAACTTCATTAATCATTCGGGTGCGATAGCCGGGATAAGTCCCGTTATCAATCGCCTTGGCCGTTTCGCTCAGAGACAGGTAAGGCTTTGTTGAAATGTCTCATAAGACAAGTCAGGTATCGCAATTGTTCACTACTTTAAGTGTATTAAAATGTATTAATAGGTTAGAATATAGGACGATATTAAAATAGGCTTAAAAAAGGAAACAAATTTAAACATTTTCGGATATGTTGAGAAAGGCTTTATCATGAGACAGATTCCTTTCAGTCCCCCGGATATCGGTGAGGCGGAAATAAATGAAGTAAGAGATGCATTAAAATCGGGCTGGATTACGACCGGTCCTAAAACGATGGCACTGGAAAAGGAAGTAGCAGAACGCTGCGGCACTTCCAAAGCAGTTTGTCTTAACTCTAATACGTCTTGTGCCGAAGTCACCTTACGCATCTTAGGTGTCGGACCGGGAGACGAGGTAATTGTCCCCGCCTATACTTATACTGCAACAGCCAGCGTTGTGGCCCATGTCGGAGCAAAAATCGTTATGGTCGATTGTGCTTCCGGAAAATTTACGATGGACTACGATGCGCTGGAGGCTGCCATCACAGATAAGACCAAGGTTATTATCCCGGTTGATCTCTTCGGTATTCCTGCCGATTATGATCGTCTTTTTGATATCGTAGAACGCAAAAAAGATCTTTTTACGCCTTCGGATAATAAAATTCAAAAAGCTTTTAATCGGATTATCATTATGGACGATGCTGCCCATTCGTTCGGTGCAATTTATAAAGGTAAAGCGAGCGGTTCAGTAGCAGATTTTTCAAACTTTAGTTTTCATGCGGTAAAGAATTTTACCACGGCAGAAGGCGGAGCGGCTGTATGGCGGGATATTCCCGGCATTGATAATGATGCCTTGTACCATCAATATATGCTTTATAGTCTGCACGGACAGAGCAAAGACGCCTTAGCCAAAAGTCAGTTAGGGGCCTGGGAATACGATATTGTTGACCTTCTCTATAAATGCAATATGACAGACATTCTGGCCGCCATCGGTTTAGCGCAAATGACGCGTTATGACGGCATGCTGGAACGACGCAGAGCGATCGTTGAACGATATGATGAAGCGTTTAAAGATTTAAGTATTAAAACTTTGGATCACTATACAAAAGACTATACATCTTCCGGTCATCTTTATATTATGCGGCTCTTCCATTCGAACGGACAGCCGTTTAGTTCAGAAGAGCGTAACCTTTTTATTCAAAAAATGGCAGAGATGGGTGTTGCAACGAATGTTCATTACAAACCCCTGCCGCTTCACACAGGCTATAAAAAACGCGGTTTTGATATAAAGGACTACCCGAATGCCTACGAGCAGTTTCAAAATGAAGTAACCTTGCCGCTTAACACTTGTCTTTCGGATGAAGATGTTCAATATGTGATTAAGCAGGTGAGGGAGGTACATAATATCTTGGCTGTGTAGCACTTTTTAAAGGATTTAATATGCTGAAAGACTGGGAAAAGCTTCCGGAGTATATGAGGACGGAAGAGGTCAGGCCTTACTATGACTACTTAAAGAGCAAACGTGTGTCTTTGTTTATAAAAAGACTTTTCGATATTCTTATGAGTCTGATTCTTCTTATTCTGCTTTCTCCTTTATTTCTGATTCTTGCTTTAGCTATTGCATTGGATTCAAAAGGAGGGGTGTTTTTTCGTCAGACACGCATTACGCAATATGGCAGACCCTTTCGTATTCATAAATTCAGAACCATGGTTTCCGGTGCAGATAAAATGGGGACTCAGGTGACAGTGGAGGGGGATCAGAGAATAACTAGGGTCGGTCAGAAAATCAGAAAATACCGCTTAGATGAAATCCCTCAGCTTATAGACATTTTCAAAGGCGATATGACCTTTGTAGGGACAAGGCCTGAAAGTCCTTTTTACGTCAAACACTATACAGCAGAAATGTATGCCACGCTCCTTTTGCCTGCCGGCGTAACAAGTGAAGCCAGCATTCGTTACAAAGATGAACAAACGCTTTTGCAAAATTCAGAGGATACGGACAAGACGTATATAGAAAAAATTTTGCCCGAGAAGATGCAGTACAATCTTGAGGCAATAAAAAATTTTAATTTAAAAGAAGATTTTAAATTATTATTCAAAACTATAGCAGCTGTGTTGAGCTAAGTAATTTCTATAGATTTGGAATTACTCTCATGTATCAATTCTGAAATAATATGCATCTAGAAATTTACAGATTCATTATCTGGAGTATTTAATCATAGAAATCAAAGCTGTTTTTCTACTATGAAATTAAAACATTATAGCGGATAATAGAGATCATTATAGAATGTATTTTAGTATGAATTATGATAAGTAATATTATCTTAAAATATTCTGTACCAGATAGAAATATGCTTTGATAAAGCCTTATTGTTTCGCTATTATCTTATGTGTCATATGAATAAAGTGCACATCAAATTAAGGAGTTTCGTATATCATTTAATAAAAGTTAAATTAAAGAGTCGATGGTTCTAAAATTAATTAGTTTACTGAAATGATTTATCCAGGGGCTGAAAGTCCAAATCTATAGTGTTTGAAAATTATTTTTTATTGCAATATAGCTACTATTAAAAAAGACAGAAAATATTCATATCTTGCTTATTGAAGTTGGTATTTGTTCCGTATTAAGAATCAAAGCAACATAGAAGATAAATTATAAACCGCGACAAGAAATCAATTTATTTTAAATAAGTTATTATGAATGAATCATAACCTTGGATCATATGATAATAGGTGTTATACGATTATTTTAGTAAAATATAAAGTTTATATATTTCTATAGATTTTAATAGATAATATTACTTTATAACAGATCATTTTTTACTCGTAATATAAAAAATAAACGGGAAGCGGGTGTTATATGGACATTAAATCTTCAATAAAAAATATATGGAAATCTAGATTTTCCAGAATAATTATCCCCATTATAATTTACAGAATTGTTTTAGATTGCACTTATAAATATATTGTTTCGCCAGGATATGCGTTCACTGGTATGACTGTTAATTTTGCTGTGATACGATACATTTTATCTTGGTTAATGTTAGTTTACTTTGTGTATTTATTTTCGATGTTGTTATATGACAGACGGTGTGGAGCCATCATTTTAAGTATACTCATGATGAGTTCGGCAATTCCAACGACCGGAATTATTGCCTTTTTTGATATAGGTGTCGAATTTTATATCTTAAATCTTATATATTGGTCTTTATTAATTATTTTATATGTAAAAAGTGATTATCTTTTTAAGCGCATTTTTCACACTAATTCTAATAAGTTATATGTGCGATATTACAATTCTAAGACAAGAAGATATATTCCTAAATTTATAATTGAAGGTATATTTATATTTTTCGCGATAGTAGTCTTATATATATGGATCAGATATACTCATTTCCATTTATCAGTAAATATTTTTGATGTCTATAATACAAGAGCAAAATTTGACACATACGATATTCCAACAATATTAATATATCTTTTTTCAGCTTCAATTATTGTTTTTCCGATAATAATGGTATACGGTTTAAGGCAAAAGAATTATCTTCTAAGTGTTTTTTCAGTAATTTTTCAGATTTTATCATTCTCAATTGATGGAAGAAAATCAGCAATTTTTGTCTTGATATTTACTCTTGCATTTTATTTTGTGGGGGAGTTTTTATCAATTTTATTTATACCTTATGCTTTTGCGGGAATTAGTATACTAGGCGTACTAGAGCTATCAATATTTGGCACTATATTCATACATGATTTTATTACCAGGAGATTATTTATTTTACCTGCTTATTTACAATATTCATATTATGATTTTTTTAAAGGAGCCGAAAAAGATTTCTTCAGACAAGGACTTATGGGAAGATTTGGCTTTGTATCACCTTATTCGGAAAAAATTCCAAAGCTGATAGGAGCACAATATTATTTAAATAGCTATGCTAATAATGGGTTGTTTGCTGATGCTTATTCAAATTTGGGAGTTGTCGGTGTTTTCATAATGCCTATCCTTATTGTCCTGGCGTTGAAGATTTTGGATTATTGCTCCTATGATCTGGATATAAGGTTTTGCTCTGCTGTTATTTTTATATCTAGTTATACTTTGTTAAGTTCCTCATTTTTTGTTGTCATGCTTACACATGGTTTTTTACTTAGTTGCTTAATAATGTATTTGATTCCGCGCAGGAGAAGAATTAATGGATAAAAAGAATATCAAAGGATTTATATTTAATGTTGCCTATAACTTAATAGCTACAGCTGTTCCTTTAGCAATTTTACAAATATTCATTCTGCCGCTTGTTTCCCGATACATTTCAGATGAAGCCTATGGCTTGGCTGTAACAATCATTGCTCTCCTGGATATATGTCCCGGTGTTTTAGGTATGGCTATAAACAACGTAAGACTTTTAAATGATAAAGGTATTTCTGATAATCCTCATAGATATAATTTCCCGAGAATTTTGCGTGAAATATGTTTATTGAATGTATTTGTAATGTTGATCATAACTATTATCTATGAGGGAACATTTAATTTAAGTGTAGTTCTTACTGTTTTCTTATCTGTATTATGGCTTTTGCGTGAATATCTCATAGTCGAGTATCAGATCAAGCTTAGTTATAGAAATATCCTAATCAATAATGTTCTTTTGAGTGTCGGTTATCTTATAGGCTTTGTATTTTTTTATTTTAGTCATTATTGGCAATTTATCTATATTACTGGTTATTTAATTGCTCTCTTTGACCTCTATAAGAAAGGTTTTATTTTTACTGAACCATTTGTACGTACAAAGCTATTAAATACTTATAGAAAAGATACTTTCTTCTTATCTTTTTCTGCTGTTCTTACCAGAATTACCACATATGCAGATAGACTAATACTTTATCCTGTTTTGGGAGGCCGGCAAGTTTCAATATACTATGCAGCAAGTATAATGGCCAAACTTATATCAATGATCATTAGTCCGATAACTAGTGTATTTTTGGCCTATTTATCAAAAATAAAAAAGAAACCTAAAAAGGCATTTAATATTGCGTTTGCCTTAAGTATTGTGCTGTGTATAGTGGGTTATTTTTTAATCATTTGGAGTAGTAATTTTGTCTTGTCTATTCTATATCCTGAGTATGTCCAAGAAGCTGTAGTTCTTGTGCCGTATACTGCGTTGTCCACAATTCTATATGTTTTGATAACCATTTTAAATCCATTGATATTAAAGTTTTTTGATATGAAATGGCAAGTTTTTATTAATGGGATCAATGTGATTTTGTATCTCGTTATTTCATTTATTTGCTTGAATATGGGTGGTATCAAGATGTTTTGTATCGGAACTGCAATTGTGAATTTTGTAAAACTGATTACTATGTTAATTCTGTACTATGGAGGAAAAACAAAAGCCGAGTTTACAGAATAATTTAGAGATTGAATTTTAAAGTAAATCAGACAGCTGTTTTAGCGAAAGTCGTCAGGTGCAAGCGGTCTGTTTAGCTTATTTCTTAAGCAGGTTTGGTTTAAGGAGAATCTCCTCAATGCTTAAGTTTTTAATCTGGAGAAGCTGTGTGGTGGCTTCTCCGTAAAGGAAGCTGAAAACATCTCTTGCAGATTTGTCATTCAGCTTCCTTCTTTTAAATGCATTAATATGTGTCGAGATGAGTGCATCATTTCCGAGCTGTAAGCTTTCCATAGAAGAACCTTTAGGAATAATCCGATATAAATGTTTATGGCAGCCTTCGACGCCGGCTTTCTGCTTAGGAACGCCGGGATCGCAGTAGAAGATCCATGTTCTTCTTTCACCGTTTAAAGCGGTTTCCAAAGTTTTCGGATCCGAAAACTCACTGCCATTGCCATTGTCCGTGAGAATGAGAGGAAAGAGCTGACGGAAAGTCTCCAGTCCAAAAGTTCTCTCCAAGTCGTCGAAGATCTCTTTGACACTTCTGGCCGTATTGCGCGGTCTCAATCTGAAGAGCGCCAAGATCACAGCTGGTGAAGTAAAAAGTCTAATATAGCCAAATATAGATAAGAGATAAATATTGATACTTTACTATAATAAACATTGTATAACATAGACAAAGCTATACATTTGCAGTTTATTCCCTAGAGTAAATAGAGCGGCAATATACAATTAAGTAAATTTAGCAAGTATGATAAGCAATTGGTCAATATGCCTTGTCAATTAATTAGATTAATTTTGAATGTCAGATATATCAAATAATTTAATTGTAAATAATAAATACGTGATAGAATGTATAAAATATAACAAAGTTGAAATGAGTTTCATTAAAGAATGAATTTTAGTAGTTTAACATTTTTATCCTTATTTTTCCCTGTCTCAATTGTTTTGTTTTATTTGATGATGTTCTTTGAGAAAAAATTTAAGGTGCTGAAAAAACTGAGACTTAGTGATCTGCTTTTAATTCTTATGAGCCTTGTATTTTATGCCTGGGGTGACATTCGAGGGGCCTTTGTTCTGATTGTTTTATTGCTGATTATTTATATCTTTTCTTTATTACTCAGCAGTTTAAAGAATCATAGTGAAAAAGTTCAAAAAACAATTCTCGCGTTGGCTCTTATTATTCCTATAGTAGTATTAATTCATTTTAAATATTCTCGGTGGCTGAATAAAATATTTTTTAAAGAGCTCAGTTTTTCTTTGCCCGTGAATACCTGGACAATGCTTGGTATATCTTTTATAGTCTTTTCGGCAATTTCTTATTTAATTGATATTTACAGGGGAGATGCTAAAGCAAAGTTTATAGATGCAGCTTTATATATGACTTTTTTCCCTAAAATCATATCGGGGCCTATTGTACTTTACAGAGATTTCGCAGCTCAATTAAAAACAAGAAAATATAATCCCGATAAATTTGTTAGCGGAATAAATTTAATTATTATCGGTTTAGCGAAGAAAGTCATTCTGGCAGATTCATTCGGAAGAGTTGTTGCTGAAATTGAGAAACAAGGCAATAGTATAACAGCAGGTATTGCTTGGGCTTGTCTCCTGCTTTATACATTACAAATTTATCATGATTTTTCCGGCTATTCTGATATTGCGATAGGACTTGCTGAACTTTTCGGTATTTCGATAAAAAAGAATTTTGATTTTCCTTATACTTCCCTATCTGTCAGTGAATTCTGGAGACGATGGCATATCTCTCTGGGGAGTTTTTTGCGTGAGTATATTTATTTTCCTTTAGGCGGCAGCCGCAAAGGAAGAACACGGACATATATAAATTTATTTATCGTATTTTTAATTTCAGGTATCTGGCATGGGACAGGCTTCGCCTATCTTTTCTGGGGCATACTGCATGGTGTATGTGTTGTGATTGAGCGAATGTTCAGGTCAAAAGAATCTGATCTTTATACTAAACTGAAGCAGTCAAAGCCGAAGTACTATGCTTATGCAGCTGTGCGCTGGCTTATAACAATGTGTATAGTTTCTTTAGGCTGGCAATTTTTCAGGCTTAATAGTTTTAAAGCAGCACTTAAGTTTTTCGGAATGCTTATCGGATTTGGCCTGAATGATACCACCATGTTTGAATTGCCCTATTTTTTAACGCCCAAAATAATACTTTTGATCATCATTGCAGTGTTAGGTGCTTTGTTCTTTAAACATGATGTATTCAAAAAATTATATATTCGTATGAATAGCGGAAAATACGGCTTTCTTTTGCAAGAATTTGCATTGTTATTTTTATTGACTGTAACGTATGTTTCGATTGTCAATTCAAGCTATCAGCCGTTTATTTATTTCCAGTACTAGAAAGGCTGTATGAATTTGCGAAAAACAAAAATATTTATCATTTTTCTTTTCTTCTCCTTATTGCTGCTTCCGTTAGTATTTACTAACCTGGAAAAAGATTATGTTTCGGAGCTGGATAACAGAAAACTGGTCGAGGCCCCCTGGGACAGAGAGAATATAGATCCTTTGCGTTATACAAAAAATTTTGATAATTATTTAAAAGATCGAATAGGTTTCAGATCTGAGATGATTTATATTTATGAAATCAGCCACTATAAACTGTTTGATGAATTGGTTAATCCTTTATACAGTCAAGGTGAAGACGGCTATATTTTCCCGAGGTTTTCTGAAAATGCGGAATTTGGATCTTATCACGTCGCATTTGCCGATATGGTGAAGAAGATACAGGATTTATGTGAAGAAAGAGACACACAGTTTATTTTTATGTTTAATCCTTCAAAAACCACAGTTTTAGAAAAATATGTACCGGATTATGTCCATTATGATAATTCGTGGACCACACAGTTTTTTGAATTGCTAGACGAGAGGGAGATTAATTACCTGGACAATACCGATCTATTAATAGAAAAAAGTCAAGCGGGTGAAATGGTCTACAATATAAAATATGATGCGAATCATTGGAATGATCTGGGGGCTTATTACGCTTGTAATGCGGTGCTCGATAAGCTAAATGAGGCTGTACCGGCTGTTCAGGTGAATTGTCGTGATGATTTTATTATTGAAGAAAAAGTGGAGCCTACTCTTTACAAATCGAATTTCCCAATAAATGACCTAGTTCCCGTATTTTACCTGAAATCTGAATATTATAGTTTAAGGGAAGAATATAATGATCAGGTAGCACGTGATCCGAGGTTTACTTATTTCGAGTATTTTATAAATCCGGAGAATATCGAAAAAGGTGTTCCAAAAACACTTTCATTTCAAGGCAGCTATATGAACTACCATATAGGCTATAAATTTTTTATCGAAGCCCTAGGGGAATATATAGGAGTTCATAATTACCAGAATATACTTAATTTTGAATATTATTACAATCTTTTTGAACCGGAGATAGTGGTTTTTGAAGTCGCTGAATATACCATAAAAAATGAATATTTCAATTACCAAGATATGATGGAATTTATTACTTCTTAATAGTTTCCTTAAGATTTTCGGTCTGAATTTTCGAATGAGCGATCGAAAGATAATCGTAGTTCTTCATAGTATAAAACAAATTAAAACAGATCGAACACATTATAATATAAGAAATATACCTTTCATCTTGGCCCATTGATCCTGAGAATTTCTGCAGCGCTTGAAAATCTTTGCAGCGATTTCCTTTCCTGCAGGTATAATGAATGAAAGCTTTGCCTTTCGGAAAGGACAGAAAAATCTGAAAAGTATTTTAGATTTTAGTATGATAAATAGGTTTTAGAGCATGTTTCAGGCGGCGTGAGCATTCTCCGCTGCGAAAATAAAAGAGATGAGTCTTGGAAAATGTGTAATAAGAAAAAAAATTTAGTATCCATCATTATGCCCACTTACAACAGTGCGGACTTTATCGGGGAGTCTATTCGTTCGGCACAAGCCCAAAGCTATGAAAACTGGGAGCTTATTATCGTGGATGACTGTTCGACAGATGATACAGAAACTGTTGTTTCATCGTATCAAGCCGATGATGAGCGTATTAAATATTGTAAGCTCAAAGAAAATTCAGGGGCTGCCGTAGCCCGAACAAAAGCCATGAAACTTGCACAAGGCGATTACATGGCATTTCTTGATTCAGATGATCTCTGGTATCCGGATAAGCTGAATCGGCAGTTAGAATTTATGCAAAAGAATAATTATGCATTTACCTGCACCTCTTACAAGCAAATTAATGAGTCTGGTGAATCTCTCGATAAAGTGATCCGTGCGATCCCGAAAACCAATTATAATCGCTTGCTTCTGGATTGTCCTGTGGGAAATTCCAGTGTCATGTACAGCGTGCGTAAGATGGGGAAATTTGAGGTGCCGAATATTCGGAAAAGAAACGATGATGCGCTTTGGCTTCAGATGCTGAAAAAAGAAGAATATATTTACGGCTTCGATGAAGTGCTGATGAAATATCGTATCCGGGAAGGTTCTATATCCAGTAATAAATTAAATCTCATTAAATATCATTGGAAACTTTATCGGGAGATTGAAC
>CALLQJ010000060.1 GCA_938014865.1 uncultured Fastidiosipila sp. | reverse complement strand
TTCGATATCCGGGTCCGTCAGGCGCATGACTTTGGCCGTTTCCAGCGCCAGGCGCCCGTATTCGCCGGCGGTCTTATGGCCGATCTGCCAGGGGCCGTCCATTTCATTGCCTAAACACCAAAGCTTGATATCAAAGGGTTCTTTGCGGCCGTTTGCAATGCGCCGGTCAGAGTATTCGCTGCCGCCGGGATGATTGCAGTATTCTACAATCTGTCTGGCTTCATCCGCGCCGCGGGTGCCGAGATTTACGGCATACATCATTTCCGCATCTGCTTTTTCCAGCCATTTGAAAAATTCATGAAGGCCGACCTCGTTGCTCTCCGTCGTTGCCCAGGCCAGATCCAGACGTTCGGGCCGTTCGTCTTTCGGGCCGACGCCGTCTTCCCAGTTATAGCCGGATACGAAATTGCCGCCCGGATAGCGAATCACGGGCACTTTCAGTTCACGGACCAAATCCAGGACATCTTCCCGGAAGCCGTCCGCATCCGCCGTCGGGTGATCCGGTTCGTAAATGCCTTCGTACACCGCCCGGCCTAAGTGCTCAATGAACGATCCGTAAATCCGGGGATCTACCGCACTGATCTTAAAACCTTTGTGTACAAGTACCTTTGCTTTCTTCATTCACTTGCTCCTTTCGGGGTCTTTCCCGCCTCTTTTCAGGGGTTTTCATACAAGTCATCCGCTGATGCTGTATGAATAAAAGGCTCCCTGCCGCGCCCTTAAACGCTC
This sequence comes from uncultured Fastidiosipila sp., assembly GCA_938014865.1. GTDB lineage: Bacteria > Bacillota > Clostridia > Saccharofermentanales > Fastidiosipilaceae > JAAYZH01. The sequence goes on along the minus strand of CALLQJ010000060.1, from coordinate 3,367 downwards.
TTTTATGCTTATTATAAGGGGACACGGCGCTTCAAGTTGTTCAGCCCATAAAATAACTTGTTCTTTTTTCAGCCGCCGGCTGATCCTCCTGTCTGCCTCAAGGGCCCCGGAGTTTACAGCTTGCAGACAAATGTTTACTATTGAATTAAATCCCCGATCTTTGCGGAGCTTGCAGAGCGCTTTCGGAAAAAGGAAGCTCCGGGAGCAGGGCAGATAGAAAAAAAGAAGGAAGGTACGTCAGATGGCAAGGCAGAATAAAGTCAATATGATCCGCGATAAGATCAGCGAGAGCTTGTTTAACGATGTCTGGCGGGCCGGGGACCGTTTTCCCTCCGAGCCGCAGCTGGTTTTGAAATACGGGGTCTCCCGGCAGACCGTGCGCAAGGCCTTGCAGAGCTTCATTGACGAAGGCTATCTGAAACCGGTAAAAGGCAGCGGGACATATATCACCGAGAAAGCGGTGGCCCGGCGCTATAAGAAAACCTATACCATCGGCATTCTCGTCACCTATTTAAGTGATTATATTTTTCCTTTGATCATCCGGGAGCTTGAAGAAGTCTTCTCCGCGGCAGGTTTTTCCGTGCAGCTGGCTTCGACCGGCAACTCTACACTGAAAGAGCGCGAGCTCCTGCAGAAGATGCTCGCCAACCGCGTAGACGGCATCATTTTAGAACCGACCAAAAGTGCCCTGCCGAATCCGAATATTGATATTTATGAAGAGCTTTTGGCGAAGAATTTTCCCGTCGTCACCATCCACAGTTCCTACGGCAATCTCGATTTTCCGACCGTGGCCCTGGATGATGCCGAAGCGGGGGCTCTGGCCGCCTCCTATCTTCTTGAACACCGGGCCGAACCCATTGCGGCCGTCCTGAAATCCGACGACCTGCAGGGCCACCGGCGCTATCAGGGCATCATGCGGGCGCATCGACAGTACGGCCGCCGCTTCAATGACCAGAAAGTATTCTGGTATACCACTGAAGATATTCATCAGTTTAAAGAACAGTCGGACGCCCTCCTCAAGCGTATCCGGGACAGCCGTTCCCTCGTCTGCTATAACGATCAGATTGCCATGCTCACGGAAGAAATTCTTCTGGACGCCGGTCTTAAGATTCCCGAAGACTACGCCGTCGTTTCCATTGACGATTCCAAATATGCCGCCCTGGCCCCCGTCCCCCTCACCTCGGTTCATTCACCGATTCAGGAAATCGGCAAGACAGCGGCCGAGCATCTGCTGCGCCTGATTAACGGCGAGCAGTTTGATGCGAATAAAATTTTCAAGCCGCGGCTGATCCGCCGGGATTCGGCCTGAAAAAGGCAGGATTTATAAAAAGACAAGGCATCAAGCCGCAGCAAAAGCCCGGGGAGCTTCTCATCGCTCGGCGCCGGGCTTTTGTTCAGCAAAAAACCCGGATCTCGGGATCCGGGTTCTCTTATCTGATTTAATCTCTCTTCAGATTATGCCAAGAGCTTTTTCACAAAAGCGTTGATTTCTTCATCCTTGCTGTGCTCGAAGAAGAGTTCTTCGAACTTCTCACCCGAAACGGCACCCTTCACGAGATCCTGATCGATGTCGGAAAGAATGTCCAGAAGCGGACGATAGCATTTGGTCTTGACTTCGTCGAGAATCTTCTTGTTTCTCTTGATCGGAACGGCACGCTCTTCAGGATAGCCCTGGCCGCGCTCGCCGGTAAAGATTCTTTCGAAAATATACGCAAGATTCAGTTCAGCACCCCAGCCGAAGCCCTTTGCAAAAGGAATCGCGATGGCGTTGCCGTCGTTGATCTGGCCGAAGAGGAAAGCATCCAGAGGATCCTGTACATGACCGCAGATCACGCCCGGGAAAGAGTTCAGCGCGAGCATCGCACCTTCACCCGTACCGCAGCCCGTTACGACGAAATCAGCCGCGCCGGAGTTCAGCAGAAGAGCAGCCAAAATACCGTTCTGAATATAGGTTAAAGAATTAGGATCGTCATCAGAATACATCCCGTAGTTATAAACTTCGTGACCGAGAGGTTCTGCTACGGACTTAAGTGTTTCGAAAATCACTTCGTTCTTAGCCGCTTGGCTGTTCTCATTAATAAGAGCAATTTTCATGTGTTAAAAATACCTCGTTTCTTAAATTTTAATCGTGCTGTTTCTTTGCAGCACCCACTTGTTTTCAAGTATATCAAAGACATTTAAACATTTCTGTGCTTTTTGCACCCTTTTCTTGGCAAATCTTGAACTAAACGTAAAGCTTGCCCTCTGCCCCTCTTTTTTGAAGCAAAGCCCTCTTCCTAGGGCCTTCGTCCCCTCTTTCTACCCCTCAAAAAAGCCCGCTCCCCTTTTATGCAGGGGATGCGGGCAGGCTCAAATTAAAGGGTTCGGAAATTCAGCTTACGGCTGCTTGCCGATATAAGCCAGGATACCGCCATCCACATAAAGCACGTGGCCGTTGACGAAGTCCGAAGCGGAAGAGGCAAGGAAGACCGCGGGTCCGCCGAGATCTTCGGGAGTGCCCCAGCGCTCAGCCGGCGTCTTGGCAATAATGAAGCTGTCGAAAGGATGACGGCTGCCGTCTTCCTGACGCTCACGCAAAGGAGCCGTCTGCGGGGTCGCAATGTAGCCCGGGCCGATGCCGTTGCACTGAATATTGTAAGCACCGTATTCGCTGGCAATATTTCTCGTCAGCATCTTCAGGCCGCCTTTGGCTGCCGCATAAGCGGAAACCGTCTCACGTCCGAGTTCGGACATCATGGAGCAGATGTTAATAATCTTGCCGCCGCCTTTTTTGATCATGCCGGGGATAACCGCCTTGGCCACGATAAAGGGGGCCACCAGGTCAACATCCACCACATCGCGGAATTCGCCGACTTCCATATCGGTCATGGGAATACGTTTGATGATGCCGGCATTGTTTACAAGAATATCGATGGTGCCGAGATCTTTTTCGATTTTTTCAACCAGTTCCGTAACCGCTTCTTCTTTGGTGACGTCTGCGACATAGCCTTTGACTTCATAGCCTTTTTCTTCATAAGAAGCCAAACCCTTGTCAACAAGTTCCTGATTCAGATCGTTGAAGGCAATTTTGGCGCCTGCGTCTGCCAGAGCGGTCGCGATGGCAAAACCGATTCCGTAAGAACCGCCCGTGATAAGAGCCACTTTACCTTCGAGAGAAAAGTTTTTAAGAGATTCCATATCTGTTCTCCGTTTCCTAAATAGTCAGATAAACTTAAATATTTACCTGCTTTACCATTTTATCAATGTTTATCACTCCCGTGAAATTTTAAGGCAAAACAGATCCGATAAGCCTGATTCTGTATACCATTTGCAAGAAAAGAGGGCTTTTGTTTAAAATTCTTTCATTTATATTCAGAATTTCGGGCAT
>CALLQJ010000059.1 GCA_938014865.1 uncultured Fastidiosipila sp. | reverse complement strand
GGACGGGCGGACGAGCCCCGCTAATTTCGAAGCCCACCGCCACGCCCTCCGGCAGATGCGGCGGACGGTCGTTTATCTTGCGGCCGGCTATCATCTGACGGAGGATGCGCGTTATGCGGCGCGGGCGGCCGATTATCTGAGGGGCTTTTTTCTGGATGAAGCCACTTTTATGCGGCCCGAAGTCCCCTATGCGCAGTACATCACGGGAGAAGGCTTCCGGAAAGGGACGGGGATCATCGATACGCTGCACTTAATTGACGTGCCGCTTGCCGTCCGGCATTTGGAAAAATCGCCGCATTTTCCGCCGGAGCTCGCAGCGGGCCTTCGGGAATGGTTTAGACGCTATTTCGGCTGGATGCTGAGTTCGCAGGACGGGATCGAAGAAATGCTCACGGAGAATAATCATGCGATCTGCTATTTTCTGCAGGCCGCCGTCTGGGCCCGCTTTACCGAGAACCCGCGTCTTCTGGATTTTTGCCGGGAGAATTTTATCCGCTGCTGCCTGCCGCAGATGGCCGAAGACGGTTCCTTCCCGCAGGAACTTAAGAGAAGCAAGCCTTACGGCTATTCGATTTTCACCCTGGATAACTTTGTGAATCTGGCCTGGTTTATTTCGGATGATACGCAGGATTTTATGCGTTATAAAGACGCACGCGGCTGCGGCGTTGAAAGGGGTATCGACTATCTTCTGCCGTATCTTAAAGACAAGTCAAGCCGCCCTTATCCTCCGGATGTTGAGCATGACGACGGCTGGCCGGCCCGCATGCCGTTTATGCTGCTGGCAGCGTCGGTCTTCGGCCGGGATGATTTAGCGGCCCTTTATTACAGCCTTCCCCGGGAATCAGAGGACATGGAAGTGCTGCGGAATACCGCCTCGCGCGAGGTTTTGCTCTGGCTTCTGCCGTGTTAAAATTCCGCTCCTTCTCTTGTCAGCGCCGGGGGAAGTGCTTATAATAAATTTAACCTTTTAAGTTTGTCCCGTGAGGCAGGAAGGGTTCTGACAATTAAACGCTCAAGCCGTAATCCGTAAAAGGATTGCGCTTGTTCAGCTTGGTTACGGTGAACTTCCGGCTTCTGTGTCCGCGGGCGGCAGAGGAACGGAGGTTTTTTTATGGCGACAGCCCAGAATTTTAAAATAAAAGCCCACCTGATGACGGCGAAGGAAATGGACCGGGCACTGACACGTATTGCCCACGAAATTGTAGAACGGAATGCCGGCGTCGACAATCTTTATCTGGTCGGCATTCAGCGCCGCGGCGTCACCTTAGCGAGGCGTCTGGCGGATAAGCTCGAAGCGATTGAGGGCGAACGCCCGGCACTCGGTATCCTGGACATCACCTTTTACCGCGATGACTTAAGTCTTCTGAGTGCGAATCCGGTCGTCAACGAAACCTTTATTTCCGATCCCATTCAAGACAGAACCATAATTTTGGTCGACGATGTGCTCTTTACCGGGCGTACGGCAAGAGCCGCCATCGAGGCCATTTTTGATATGGGGCGCCCTGCTGCGATCCAGCTGGCCGTCCTGATCGACCGCGGGCACCGGCAGCTGCCGCTGCGCCCGGATTATGTCGGCAAAAATGTTCCGACCTCCAAAAATGAACTGGCCCTCGTGCGCGTCGACGAATTTGACGGCAGCGAAGAGGTCCTGCTCGGCGAGCTCCTCGAGGACAAAGACGAAAAAGAAGAGTAAAGGAAGGCTCAGGCTATGACATTGCTTCACAAAGATCTTTTGGGGATGCAGCAGCTTACGAAAGAAGAAATAGAATCCATTCTTAAAACGGCTGCAAACATGAAAAAAGTTTTGCGCTCCGGCAATAAGAAAACCGCTTATCTGCAGGGCAAAACCGTGATCACCTTATTTTATGAAAATTCCACCCGGACCCGGATGAGTTTCGAGCTGGCCGGGAAATACCTGGGCGCCCAGACCGCCAATATTTCGACGACGGGAAGCTCGGTCAACAAAGGCGAATCCCTTTGCGATACGGCGGTCACCTTAGACCATATGGCGGCGGACATGATTGTAATGCGGCACCGGGTAGCGGGAGCGCCGCATTTTTTAGGCCCGCATCTGGACGCCTCGATCGTGAATGCCGGCGACGGCATGAACGAACATCCGACCCAGGCGCTTTTGGACATGCTGACGATGCAGGAACACTTCGGCGGCTTTGAGGGGCTGGAGGTGGCGATTATCGGCGACCTCTCGCACTCCCGGGTTGTCCGCAGCAATATCTGGGGCCTGCTGAAACTCGGGGCCAAGGTCCGGGTTTACGGGCCGGCGACCTTAACTCCGCCGGATCTGGCCAAAAGCGGCGCCGTCATCTGTCACTCTTTAGAAGAAGCGCTGACGGATGCCGATGTGGTCATGGGCCTGCGGCTGCAGCTGGAACGGCAGAGAAGAGGGCTTTTCCCCTCTATCAATGAATACAGTCAGTACTACGGTCTGACCGAAGAGCGCATGCAGCTGGCCAAAAAGGACGCGATTGTCATGCACCCCGGTCCGATCAACCGCGGGGCGGAAATCAGCGGCACCCTGGCCGACAGTCCGCGTTCCGTGATTCCGGATCAGGTGACCTCGGGGGTCGCGGTGCGCATGGCGGTCTTGTATCTTTTGAATCTTTACCGCAATAAGCATCGCTTAGGACTCGGATAAGAAGATCAAAAGGAAAGGCGCAAGGCGCCGGTCCTGTACGGCGCGTATATAGCGTATACAGAAAGAAGAGAACAATCTGAAGTGAAGCCTCAGGCTTCGAAAGGAAAGGATTATGGAGATAAAAGAACGCATCAAAGGCCTAAGTGCACTTGCGGAAAAAGGCAGCTGCGGCGTTATCCGCGGCGCGCGGGCGGTCGAGGCAAAATCCTCGGTCCGGGTGCCTTTTGCAGAAGGCGAGTGCCGAGGCGAGGAGCGGGATGAAGTCCGTGATGTCTATATTAAAAACGGGAAAATTGCCGAGCCCTTTGACGGCCCATATGATTTCACGATCGACGGGGAGGGGCTTGTGCTGATGCCGGGACTGGTGGATATACACTGCCATCTGCGCGACCCCGGGCAGGAATATAAAGAAGATATTCTGTCCGGCGCACGCTCGGCGGCAGCCGGCGGCTTTACCTCGGTCTGCTGCATGCCCAATACCATTCCCGTGGTCGACAACAAGGCGGTCGCTGCCTATATAAAAGAAAAAGGCAAAAAATCGGCCTGCAAGGTCTACCCGATCGGCGCCGTGACCAAGGGACAGGGCGGCGAAGAGCTGGCTGAAATGGGACAGATGAAAGACGCGGGGATTGTGGCCGTATGCGATGACGGGGGCCCGGTCGCCACGGCGGACCGCATGTACAAGGGGATGCAGTATGCCTCGGATTTCGGCCTGGTCGTCATCGATCACTGCGAAGACCCCTCCCTTATGGACGGGACCATGAATGAAGGCGAGATTTCCACCCGCATGGGGGAAGCAGGCATTCCGTCCGTTGCGGAAGATATTATTGTGGCCCGGGATATACTCCTGGCGGATTACCTGGATCTGCCGGTGCACATCGCCCACGTCAGCACGAAACGCAGCGTCAGCCTGATCCGGGAGGCCAAGGCCAAAGGCATTAAGGTGACGGCCGAGACCTGCCCGCATTATTTCAGTCTGACGGACAAAGACTGCCTGAGCTACAGCGGGCTTTTTCGGGTGAATCCGCCGCTCCGGCAAGAAGAAGACCGCCTGGCCATTATCGAAGGCCTTAAAGACGGCACTTTAGACTGCCTGGCGACGGATCACGCGCCGCATCATAAGGATGAAAAGGAAATTGAATTTTCTTTGGCAAAAAACGGCATGATCGGTTTTGAGACGGCTTTTGCGCTGGCTTATACTTACCTCGCGGAGCCGGGGATCATCAGCCTGACGGAGCTGGTCCGCATGCTCTCGGCCAATCCCGCCGCCTTTATGCGCATTCCGGGCGGCAGCCTGGAAATCGGCGAGCCGGCGGATCTCTTCTTGGCAGATGTTTCGGAAAGCAATCGTTATGACCGCAGCAAAGCCGTATCCCGTTCGAAGAATTCCCCTTACGACGGCTATACACTTAAAGGAAAAGTTCTCCTCACATTATCAGACGGAAGAAAGGTATATGAAGCATGAAACACGTAACAGATCAATTAATTGAACGCATCGAAGCCCTGGGCAATCCTACGGTAATGGGCCTGGACCCCCGCATTGCCCGCATTCCGGAAAAAATCCGCCGGGATGCGGCAGGCGAAACGCCGCAGGACAAAGCCGCCTCGGCCATCTTGACCTTTAATAAGGGCCTGATGGAAGCGGTCCGGGATATTATTCCGGCCGTCAAGCCGCAGCTTGCCTATTACGAGCTCTACGGCAGTCCGGGCCTGGCCGCTTTTGCCGCCACCTGCAAGGCCGCCAAGAAAATGGGCTTTGTGGTCATTGCAGACGGCAAGCGCAATGACATCGGCTCTACAGCCTCAGCCTACGCCGATGCTTACCTCGGCAGCACCAAGTATCCGGACGGCCGTGAAGAACGCAGCTTCGAAGCGGACTGGCTGACGGT
>CALLQJ010000058.1 GCA_938014865.1 uncultured Fastidiosipila sp. | reverse complement strand
GCTGGCGAAGGGAGGATGCGAGGCCTTCTTCGGCAGTGCCCGCAGCAGCAGCCAGGCAAGTTAAAAACCGCCCGCCAAAGCCAGGAGGCTGAAGGCCTGGTAGGTAAATTTAAACATCGTATTCGCCCGGCTGAAGCTTCCCTCATAAATGTCTTTCACATAGACGATTTCCGGCGCGAGGATCAGGCCGGCCGCGCAGGCGATCAAAATGAAAACAAAAAGCGACGGCGTGTCCAGGCTCAAAAACTTAGACAAAGGGCTCTTTAAAAGGAAACGCTGCATCTTCCGGCGATTAAAAACAAAAAGACAAATCACAAAAATCAAGGCCCAGGCCAGCTGCGCAAACCACAAAATAAAAAGCTGATACGCCGTGCTGTGTGATGACACCGGCAGGAGCGACTTGGCCATCGGCTCAAAAGCCCGGTTAAAGCTTAAAGCCGTCAGATGCGAAAGAAAGAAAAGCCCGCTCAGCCCCCGGCCCGTCTTCGTAAAGGCAGAGGGCATGTAAGATGAGGCGGCCGTATTGGCGATCCAGACAAAGAGAAAGAAGAAAAGCTGCGGGAGCGGCGCCTGAATCTTTAAAAAGACCATAAACTGCAAAAAGACTTCAATCAGCATGATCCCGAAGCCCGGGTATGAGCCTAAATTTTCTTCCCGGAGCCTTCCGCCGTACGCAAATAAAAGAACAAAAAAGGCGACGACCAGGTAAATGACAAAGTCCCAGAAATTGCCCATGGCGCAGATGCCCAAGAGAAGGCCCGCCGCAATATAAGCCGGCAGCTTCACTTCGGGCGGCAGCAGACGGCGGAGCATCCGCTGCTTTACGCTTGCCTTTTCCCCCTTCTTTCGGGAGGGGGCATGACGCAGGCGCCGGTAAAGGCTGAACAGCACGGCCAGCAAAAGCAGGACCACGGATAAATTGATCATGTGCGCATGCAAGTCGGCCACCAGATAGGAATAATAAGGAAATTCATGAATGGTCCGGTCCGCCGTTTCCGGGTTATAGCCGATAAAGCGCGTGGAATCGGAGAAAAAGAAATTTCCGAGTTCGCCGGTTTCGACGCCGCTTCGCTTAAGAAAACGCACGACGGCATTACCCGGCCGCCCCGGCGCATAGAAAAAGGCGTGTGAATTGCCGCCCAGGCAGAGGAGGGCCGCCGACAAGAGGCCGCCGCCTGCCGCAGAGAGCCGGCGCCGCTTCGGATTTTCGTGTTTGGCATAGGCCCAAATAAGATCCCGGACCAGCGCAAAGGCCAGGGTGAAGCTCAGGGCAAAACTTGCGGCAATGCTGAGATTATAAGCGTAAGCCGGCGGGATGTTTAAGAGCTTGGCCGGCACGGTATAAAGGAACTGTCCGAAGTAATAGTAGTTAATCGCATGTCCGGCCAGCCACATGTCTTTAGCCGGGAGGACAGGACTTCGCCACATCGACATCATGAAGCCGTAGTCCATGAATTTTTCCAGACCGAAGATTTCCGGTTTCAGGCTGCGGACAAAGGACCAGAATAAAAAGAGCAGAAAGAAAAGCCCGCTCTCCGCCAGACAGAGGGACAGCCGCTTAAAGGAGAAATCCCCGCGGCGCTGCTTTTTCTTTCCCCGGGCATAAGACAAGGCATAAAGGACCAAGGCCCAAAGCACGAAGACCGCGAAGATGCCGCCCCGGCTGAATATGGGGAGTCCGGCATAAGCCGCCCACCAGACCGTGAGGGAGACGATAAGGAGCCCCGAAAGTTTTCCGTAAAGCCAGCCGCCGTCGGGACTTTTGGGGAAGAGAAGGTGCATGAGGGGCCGGGCCGCGAGGGCAAAGAGAAAGAAGGCGGCCGCATAAAGCAGAAAGAAGCCCCGGTCTTCTCCTTGCAGAACAAGGAGGGACAAGAGGGGGCCGGCTGCAAAAAAGAGGACGGACGGGATAAGATATTTATAGGCTGATTTAAGATCTTTCGACTGCATACTATTCTCCCGAAGGGCTTTGATGAAAGTATATCAAAAGCCGAACGGCAAGGCATTCCGGGCTTCTGCGGGGGGAGGGCTTGGCTTCAAGAAAAGGCGGGCTGTGTTATAATGTTTCGAGCATTTTATATTATTTCCGAGAGGATTCGATATGGAGAAATTAGGACTTAACGAGATTCGCGAGCGCTATCTGCGCTTTTTTGAAAAGAGAGGACACATGCGGCTGCCGAGTTTTTCGCTCGTGCCGAAAAATGACCCCTCTATCTTACTGATCAATGCGGGGATGACCCCGATGAAACCGTACTTTACCGGTGCCGAGACCCCGCCGGCTAAACGGATTACCACCTGCCAGAAATGCATCCGCACCGGCGATATAGAAAATGTCGGCTACACCGACCGCCACGGAACCTTCTTTGAAATGCTGGGCAATTTTTCTTTCGGTGACTATTTTAAGGAAGAGATGATTCCCTGGATCTGGGAATTCTGCACCGAGGAACTGGGCATGGAGCCGGAACGGCTTTACCCTTCCGTCTATGAAAAGGATGAGGAAGCCTATGCCATCTGGCACGATAAGGTGGGCGTGCCCGCTGAGCGCATCTACCGCTTCGGCAAGGAAGATAATTTCTGGGAACACGGCGTCGGCCCCTGCGGCCCCTGCTCCGAAGTTTATTATGACCGCGGCGAGGAATACGGCTGCGGCAAAGAAGACTGTGCGCCGGGCTGTGAATGCGACCGCTTTGTGGAATTCTGGAATTCCGTCTTTACGCAGTTTGACCGGCAGGAAAACGGGGAGTATCTGCCCCTGAAACAGAAGAATATTGATACGGGAGTCGGGCTGGAGCGCCTGGCGACGATTTCGCAGGATGTCGGCAGCATTTTTGAGGTGGACACGGTCCGCTCGGTGCTCGACAAAGTCTGCAGCCTGGCGGATGTCCGTTACGGCGAAAGCAAATCGATTGATGTGCCGGTGCGCATCATTACCGACCACGTGCGTTCGGCCGTGATGATGATTGCCGACGGCATTACGCCGTCTAACAGCGGCCGAGGCTACGTGCTGCGCCGCCTGATCCGCCGCGCGGTCCGCAACGGCCGGGCCCTCGGGATTGAAGGGCCCTTCCTGACCGATCTGGCGGAGGAAGTCATCCGTCAGTCCTCCGGTGCGTATCCTGAATTAGAAGAGCACCGGGCTTTTGTGATGAATACCATTGCCAATGAGGAGCAAAGCTTTGACCGCACGCTGAATCAGGGCAATCAGTTCCTGGATGAATATATTAAAGAGGCGAAGGCGGAGGGCAAGACGACGCTGGAGGCGGGAGATGCCTTTAAGCTCCATGATACCTACGGCTTCCCGATCGATCTGACCCGGGAGATTGCCGCCGAGTCGGGCCTGGAGGTGGACCTCAAAGGCTTTAATGTGCTGATGGAAGCACAAAAAGAACAGGCCCGGGAAAATACAAGGAAAAATGTGAAAACCGCCTGGGGCGGTCTGGGCCTTCCCGATGAAGTCACCCATGCCGAAGAAAGCGAATTCACCGGCTACGAGAAAACGGAAGACAGCGGCAAGGTTCTCTTTATTCTGGCCGGGGAAGAAGGCGACGAGGAACTGAGCCTCAAAGACAGTCTCGGGGAAGGCAGGGAATTTATTCTGGTGACGGACAAGACGCCGTTTTATGCGACCTCGGGCGGTCAGGAAGGCGACCGCGGCCTGTTTGAGCAGGGCGAACACTGCAGCGGAAAAATCCTGGCGACCACCAAGACCCATGCCGGCATTTTCCTGCATCGGGCGGTAATCGAAGAGGGTGTGCTGCATACGGGTGAAGCGATTGTGCTGAAGGTGGACCGGGAGAACCGCATGGCCACGGCGCGCAATCACACGAGCACGCATCTGCTGCACAAGGCGCTGCGCGATGTCTTAGGCGAGCACGTTACCCAGGCCGGTTCCGAAGTGAATGCGAAGCATCTGCGTTTTGACTTTAATCACTACAGTGCCTTGAGTGAAGAGGAAATCGAAGAGATTACAAAACGGGTGAATGAGGCGATTCTGGCCGACTATGAAGTCGTGACGGATATTATGAGCGTCAAGGAAGCCAAGGCAAAAGGCGCGATGGCCCTTTTTGATGAGAAATACGGCGAGGCTGTACGAGTGGTGTCCTGCGGCGATTATTCCATGGAGCTTTGCGGCGGCACCCATCTGAAACATACCTCGCAGGCGGGAAGTTTCCGGATTGTTTCGGAATCCTCCATTGCCGCCGGGGTGCGGAGGATCGAAGCCGTGACCGGCGAAGAGGCGCAGAAGATGGCGGCCTCAGACCGCAGGCTTTTGAATCGTCTGGCGCTTCAGATGCGCTGTTCAGTTTCTGAACTTGAAGGCCGCATTCAGCAGATGCAGGAAGAAAACCGCGAACTGGATAAATCCATCGAACGCATGACCGTCGAACAGGCCAAGGCACAGAATGCCGGCCTGGAAAAAGAAGCCTTTGAAGTGGCGGGCATTAATGTTCTGATTGCGGAAGTGGATGCGCCCGAAGTCAGCGCCAGCCACGGTCTGGGGCGTGTTGGGCAGCATGATGCCCACCCGGTCGCCCGGGCGGAC
>CALLQJ010000057.1 GCA_938014865.1 uncultured Fastidiosipila sp. | reverse complement strand
TTTTTCACTCTGTTGCCTTCCTGACCTAAGGTCCGGCGCATCTCGGCGGGCTGTTTGCCTATGCCCTTTAACAGAGACGTCAGGCTCCCTTTTTTGCCCAGAAAACTCTGGCGCAGGGCATTGAGTTCGTCTTCATCGACGGCATCGGCGATGCCGGCTTCTGCCTGCTCCAGAACTTGTTTTAATTCATCAAGCATAATTCCTCCTAAAATAAAAAAGACCCGGGTCTTTCAAACCTCGGGACGTTATGAACGCGGTACCACCCAAATTGCCGGGAAAGCCGAAACTCTCCGGGCCGCTCAAAAGGGGTAACGGACCTGCCGGCGATCATCGATCGCAGCTCCGGGGGTGAACATTCTCTGCACTTCTCCGCTGCGGTTTTCAGCCTGAGACCGCCGCTCTCTTTAAGAAAAGCAGGAAGCAGAAAACTCTTCCCCTTCAACGCATTTCAGCTATTAATAATACGTCAAGTGAAAAAATAAAGCAACGGAAGCGGGCTTTTCTTGCCCCGGCGCCGCCTGAAAACGCCTGAGAAATGAGATGTTTTCTCCGGATTGTGTTAATTTAAAAAGAGTACAAGCTGAACGGAAAGGATATAAATCTATGGTATATCAGGCAGATAAGAAACGTTATGAATCAATGGACTATGATTATTGTGCAGGCAGCGGGCTGAAGCTGCCGAAAGTGTCGCTGGGCTTTTGGCATAATTTCGGGGACAGCGCCGATTATGAAACAATGAAGGCGATGTGCCGTACGGCTTTTGACCACGGCATCACCCACTTTGACCTGGCGAATAACTACGGACCGCCGGACGGTTCGGCGGAAATCAATGCCGGACGCATTCTGAAAGAAGACTTCGGCCCCTACCGCGACGAGCTGATTATTTCGAGCAAGGCCGGCTATTTTATGTGGGACGGCCCCTACGGAAACGGCGGCAGCAGGAAATATCTGATGGCCAGTCTGGATCAAAGTCTTAGACGCTTGGGCCTGGACTATGTGGACATTTTTTACCATCACCGGCCCGACCCCGAGACGCCGCTTGAAGAAAGCATGAACGCTCTGGCGGATATCGTGAAAAGCGGCAAGGCGCTTTATGTCGGGATTTCCAATTACAACGGCAAGCAAACGAAGGAAGCGCAGAAAATCATGCAGGATTTAGGCGTGCCCCTGATCCTGAATCAGAGCCGCTATTCCATTTTCGACCGCCGCGCCGAAAAGGAAGGGCTGACGAAGATGAACCAAAAGGGCGAAATGTCCCTGATTTCTTACAGCCCGCTGGCCCAGGGCCTTCTCACCGACCGCTATCTCAACGGGATTCCCGAGGACAGCAGAGTGCGTACGGACGGACGTTTCCTGAGCGAAGATGCGATTACCGACGAGAAAATCGAAAAAGCAAGGGCTCTCAAGAAAATCGCCGATGCCCGCGGTCAGACGCTGGCCGCCATGGCGCTCGCCTGGGTGCTTGCGGATAACAAGAGCCTGAGCGTGCTGGTCGGTGCGTCACGGCCGGAACAGATTCTGGAAAATCTCAAGGCGGCGGAAAACCGCAGTTTCAGCGAAGAAGAGCTCAAGAAGATCGACGAGATCTCCCTCGGCTGACTTTTTACGTTTCTGTCTTTAACACAGCAAAAAAAGCTGCCCCGTTTTCCGGGACAGCTTTTTTTATCCTTTGATAAGGCTTTGCCGTGCTGCAGCCAAAGGCCTCGCTCTTATTTTACGGCGGGAAGGCTCGCGGCGGCCATGCTCTGACCGACCCGGCGCAGCTTATCGTCCGGCAGCATGACTTCAATTTTATCCGCCAGCTCCGGATACTCTTCGGCCATGACCTCACGGCAGCTCTTGAGAAGCAGATCGCCGCCTTTTCCGGAGACCACACGGCCCATCAAAATAACGTGGCGGATGTCGTAAAAGTCATTGTAGTAGGCCAAAGTATGCGCCAGATAGATGCCGATGGATTCAAAAATCTTCTGTGCCTCGGGATCGTCGTCTTCCATATAGCCCTGAATGACTTTGAGTTTTCCGGCTAAAGGCAGTTCGGGATCGACCTCCAGACCGGCGTCTTCAGCCAGTCGGATAGCGGCATCCTGTGAGAAATACTTGCAGCCGACACCCGTATCGCCCGACCACTCATCTTCGGTCGCTTCCGCATTAAGATCAACCGGTGCAAAGGCCAGTTCATTCAGCCAGCCGGCAATATTTTGATTTTCATCGACAAAACCGACGGCTTCACTTGTGCCCATCGCAATGCCCATGATATTCCCGCTGTCCAGGCTCATCGCGCCCGCCAGTGCGGAAACGTCCCCGTCATTCGCCACCACCAAGGGTTTGCCGGGTGCCACTTCTTCAGCGGCTCTGAGATAGATATCTTCGACTTTTTCTTTAAAGTCTTCGGGAGAAACCGCAATAAACAAAGAAGCGACTTTCGCCCGGTTGTCAATGTAGACGCCGGCAGAAGAAACACCGATGCCGTCCACCCGGGGCATTTTTTCCGCCGCGGTTTTCATCGCCGTCACAATCCCGTTATAGTGGTAATCAGGATCTTTCGTGGTCTTCGGGTACCATAAGACCTCTTCGGAATAGACCGTTTCGCCGTCAATCACCGCTGAAACTTTGCGGTCACTGCCGCCCGCATCAAAACCGATCCGGCAGCCGTTTAAGTGTTTGCCGACCGCTTCGGCGGACTCATTCGGCTCGGGGCATTCATCGTAGGCGCAATGCACGACTTCCATCGTATTGTCGTAGACATTGTTCATGAAATGGAAGTCAAAGTCCCGCGCGCCGCCGTCCCGGTACTGATCGGCAACGGCCTCGGCCATTTTCTTATCGCCGCAGATATAAATACGCCAGCCGCCCCGTGACCAGAGCATCATTTTTACCAGCTTGCTGACATATAAGAGATCCGCCTCGTAGTTCGCTTCACCGCCGCGGATTTTCGTTTTGAATACCGAAACATGCCCGCCGTTTCGCTCAATCGCTACGGCGAAAGGCTCTTTCGCTTCGGCTAAATACGCCTCATTCCATTTTTTGATCGGAACATAGCTTTCTTCCAGAGGGGGCACTCTTTTTAAAGAAACATCAATACCTTTAACTTGCATTCGACTAAACCTCCTAAAAGAATAATCTGTTATAAGCATACTAAACCCGCCGCTTTTTACCAATAACTTAAAGGATGTAAAGGCCCCGAAAAGCCCTGTTTTTAGTGATCAGGCACATCCTTAAACAATTGTTCAGCCTTAAATCTCATCTTTTATAAATTCTCCCGACGATAAGTCCTCAAAGGCTTGTTTCAGTTCGCTTCGTGTATTCATCACAATCGGCCCGCCCCAGGCCAGCGCTTCATCCAGCCTCGGCGCATCATAAAAGATGACACGTGCCGGCCCTCCGGCCGCCTTAATCTGCAGACCCTCGCCCGGTCCTGTCAGAACCGCCGTTTTTTCTTCATAGACCGTCCCGTCAATTTCGATGCTGCCGAGGAGGGTAAAAAGGAAAAGCGTATTCTCTTCAGGCGTCTTCAGGCCGAATGCAGCGCCGTCTTCTTTTAAATCGACGTCCAGGATTCGGGCTTGGACATAAAGTGGGCGGAAGCCTTTTGCATCTTTGTACTGTCCGGACAGCACCCGGACATCGGCTGCTTCGCCGCGGTGAACAGCGATCTCATCTTCCGTCAGCGCCTGATAATGCGGCCGGGTCATCTTGTCTTTCTGCGGCAGGTTGATCCAAAGCTGAAAGCCGAGCAAATGCTCGGAAGCACGCGGCATTTCCTCATGCAGTATGCCGCTTCCCGCCGTCATCCACTGCGCCTCGCCGGATCGGATCAGACCGGCATTTCCCATGCTGTCCTTGTGCGCCATCTCGCCTTTCAGAAGATAGGTCAGGGTCTCGATGCCCCGGTGCGGGTGCATAGGAAAACCTGCCATGTAATCGTCCGGATCCTTGCTGTCAAAGGAATCCAGCATCAAAAAGGGATCAAAGTCCCGGACGTTCCCGCGTGAGAGCACCCGGGTCATATGCACGCCCGCGCCGTCCACGGCCGCTCTGCCTTTTACACGCTCAATCACTTTTCTGTCCATGGTCACCTCTGTATTCTTTATTGATTTAGACTTATTCTAATGATTGACAGTGTAACAAGCACAGCGTTTTTGAGCCGTCACATAAGTTCCGGGTCCTCCTCCGTCTCCTCTTTGCAGAGCGGCAGAATACAGATGAGGCTGAGTGTATCCTCGTCACAGGAGGCTTCGATCCGGCCGTTTTGCTCTTCCATCAGCCGTCTGGCAATGAAAAGACCGAGCCCGCTCGATGCGGAACCGCCGCTCCAGTTGACGGAAAATTTACGATCGAAAATCGCTTCAATATTCTCCTGATTCAATGCCGCATTATCCGGAAGGCCGTTCGTAAAGCTGATCCGGAGAACATCATTGTTGCTTTCGGCGCGCAGGCGGAAAAAATCTTCCCCGTAGCTTAAGGCATTGCGCAGAAGATTGGTGATGACCCGTTCAAAAAAGACCCGGTCGATTTCAGCAGATAAGGTCAATTCCGGGATATCCAGCTTCAGCTCCGGGAAATGCCGCTCCAGGTCAAGATAATACTGGGCCAGGACCGAGCGCAGGGCCGTCAGCGGATTGCATTTTACCGGACGGGCGGTAAGATCCAGGCTGTCCAGAGAGCTGAAGGTGTAAAAATCCTCCGCCAGAGCGGCCAGAGAATCCGCCCTGCTCTCAATAATATTCTGATAACGCCGCCGCTCCTCTTCGGGAAGTTCCGGCCCCTCTTCCCGCAGCACCTGCACATAGCCGCTGATCGACGTCAGCGGCGTCCTGAAATCATGCGAGATCCCCGTCACCATGGCTTTTACGTCTTCTTCCCGATGGTAAAGCCGGCTCCTCTCGCGGTTCAGATAATCGATCATGGCATTAAGTTCATCCAGAAGCTTAGGGTCAAAAAGAAAACTGTCGGCTTTCAGCGGCGCACTGCCGTGGGTTTTGCGCAGAATCTCAATACGCCGGCAGACCTTGGCTGTCTCCAGGGTTCTCAGAATCAAAAAAAGCCCGAGCAGAAACACAATCAGCAAAAGTATACTTTCTCTTTTTGTAAACGCGGCGGCAATCATGCCTTCCCTCCTCTCGCCTGTGGTCTTGCAGTTTGCTTTCTCAGCATCAGATACTGAGAGAGCAGGATCAGAAAAAGCAAAAGCGCGCTTCGTCTGAGGAAACGAAAATCGGCACTCAGGCTTTTGTCCGTAAATACATTCAGGACTTCGCTGAAAAATAAATTGTAAAGATGCACGCTCGTCTTGCCTTCAGGGAGGGCCGCTCCGTAAATCATGACCACGAGCGACGGCAGAAAATAGATGACCATCAGGGCTGCGGCATAGGGTAAAATACGCTGCCTGTAACGGAAGGCAAAAACCGCGGCAAAGGCAACAGAAATAATCAGGCTGCTGCATCGGATAAAATCCATCTGCAGCACAATCCGGGCTTCGCGCCGCAGGAAAAAAGCCGTATTCGGGGCGGAAGCAAGCGTTTGCCAGAGCGGCAGCAGATAGGCCGCGCTCAGCAAAAAGTAGAAGATAAAGGACAAGAGGCTGAGCATCAGAAGCTTGACGAGGATGTAGCGCACAAGGCCCAGCCGCTTTGCCGAAATACGTGCCGAGGGCCGGTACTGCAGATCATCCATATAGACCGACTGCAGGAGGATCGGATAGATATAAAGCGGACCGGAAAAAACGACATTCAGGCCCAGCTTTCTGTAGTGGCGCAGAATGAAGGCCGTCGTAAAGCCCTTATTTTCAAGACCGATGCGGAAAATGAGCATGATCAGGAAGTACGCGATGACCAAGGCCGCTATGAATAAGGACAAAGAGCGTTTATGGCGCAGGCGGTATAATTCGGCTCTGATGTAGTTACGCATGCTGTTTCCGGCTTTCCAAAAACTGCCGGCAGAAATCATGGATATTCATTTCGGACTCATAAAGCAAGTCTATGCGAATGCCGGCATCCTGCATGGCTCCGCCGATGATTTCCGGACGCATATCCTGCGCCGGGACATGAATGCGCTGCTGTCCGTCAATCGTGTAATCATGAATATTCAGTTTTTCTTCCAGGACCCAGACCGCCAGGGGATTGCGCGCTGTTTTGAAAATAATTTCGGAACGGCAGGCTTTCCGGAGGCTTTCCGCACTCATTTCAAAGACCATTCGTCCCCGGTCGATCAGGCCGATATGCGTGAATTTAAGACCGATCTGGGTGTAGAGATTGCGCGTCAGTAAAATGCTCAGCGATTCGCTTCGGTTTAATTCCTGCAGGGCCGCCCGTATCTTTTCAACCGAGGCCAGATCCAGCATGCTCAGGGCCTCATCAAGGATCAGAATTTCGGGCCGGCCTAAGAGGGCCGCGGCAAGGCCGAGCTGCTTGATTTCCGCTTCCGGCAAATTGCTGCAGCGCCGGTCCGCCCCTTCAAAAGCACAGAGCCGGAGCACGCGCCGGGCTTCTTTGCCCGGACGGACAATGCCTTTCATCAAGGCCAGATAATGCAAATTCTGATAGGCACTCAGATAAGGGTAAAAACCGCCCCCGAGAAAAAAGCCCAGCCTTTCCCTGGCCGCCTGCTTGGCCTTGGCCGAAGATTTGCCGAAAAAATAAATCTCCCCCGCATCAGGAGCTTCCGGGCCGATAATGTACTTGAGCAGCTCGCGTTTCCCGGCGTCTTTGGGGCCGATCAAAAGGTAGACGGCCCCTGCAGGCAGGTGAAGATCTACAGAATGCAGGGACGGCGCATCGGAACGCCGGGCCGACACGCCGCGCAGCTCAATCGCGTAAGCGGGCTTTTGTTCCTTTGCCGGCTGCTTCACCTTTCCCCTCTCTTTCATTTTTAACATCGCTTTTGCGGCTGTGAATCAGTCCTCAGCGCCCCGCTCATCTCCCGTCAGATAATCATTGCGGTAATCATCGTGATGGTAGGACACCTCCGCCTTTTTCGTAAAGCGAAAGCCCACCCCCCAGATCGTTTCAATGGGGTCTTCATCGATGTAATCGCGCAGTTTATTGCGCAGCCGGGAAATATGCACATTGATGGTGTTGTCGTCGGTCAGAAAAACCCCGCCCCAAACCTCACTGTAGAGTTCTTCTTTTGTGATGACCCGGCCGGCTTCCTGCATAAGAAAATGCAGAAGATCAAATTCTTTCAGCGGCAGATGCAGCGGATGATCCTTTATCTTGACTTCATGCCGCTCCGTGTCCAAAACCAAATCGCCGGCCGTCAGGATCTCCGAACGGAAATTTTGCTGCCCCCCTAAACGCCGCAGCTGCGTCCTGACCCGAGCCGTAATTTCCTCGGCTTTAAACGGCTTGAATATGCAGTCGTCGGCCCCCATATCCAAGACGTTCACCAAGGTTTTGGTCCCCCCTTTGGCCGTCAGTACAATGATCGGGGTCTGTGCTTCGCGGCGGATAAAACGGATAAGCTTTTCGCCGTCGGTATCCGGAAGCATAAGATCCAGAATAATGAGATCAATCGGCCGCTCTCGCCGCTGCTGCCAGTGCCTCAGAGCCTCTTTGCCGTTTTGAGCACAAAGCAGCCGGTATTTGCCTTGAAAGATACTTTTTAAAAGTCCGATAATATCCCGATCATCATCTACTAATAATAAGCTTCTTTTTTCGTTCACAAGTCCCGTCATTTCTTCTTTTGCCCGCTTTCACGCAGACTGAAGGCACAAAGCCCGAAATCGGATCTTTGTGTACCCAGTACTCCGATTTACCTGAGAAAACCCCTATAACTATAACATATTATTCATTTTAATTTGACCCGCGGCTAATATTTTTTTATCCGGCTCTTTAAAGAACGATAATTTATCTTTGAACGGCTGGCAAGCTGAATCAATAAATATTTATCCTTTTCTTAAATAAATTAACCTTGTCAAAACAAAAGCCCTGCTTCCGATGGGCTGCAGGGCCTGTTCATTTTCATTTATGTCATACTGTTTTTATTTTCTTCATAAAAACATTTTATTTTTATTCACGATTCATTTTCTGTCTTTCAGACCTCAGGCTCATCGTTTTCCTCCATAAATTCGAGGCCCGGCCAAATCGGATTGGCTGTATTTTTCTGCGGCGCCCCCGGCGTTGAACGTCCTTTTCGGATATAGTCTGCCGTCAGCTCGAGCAGTTCTTTTTCAATCTCAGGATGCCGGCCGTAAAGATTCGTACGCTCCGTAATGTCCCCTTCCAGATTATAAAGCTGATAGCGGGGCAGTTTCTCCGGATCAGGATACCGGCCTTCTTCCGCCGCCTGAAAATCCGAGAAGCCTCCCGACGTCGGGGTGAATTCCATTTTCCATGCGCCTTTGCGCAGCGCATACATCCCCTGCGCCGAATGCTGAATAAGATCTTTGCGCAGTCCTTCTTTTCCCTGCCAGATCGGCAGCATGGAGATTGAATCCTCACCGGCATCGTCGCCGTATTCCGCTCCGCTGATCTCGGCAAAGGTCGCAAAAAGATCGCTCAGGCTTGCCAGATCGGCTGCCCGTCTTCCCGCTTTGATTTTGCCGGGCCAGCGTACGATGAAGGGAATGCGGTGTCCGCCTTCCCAGATATCTCCTTTAAGGCCGCGGAATACCGCGCTCGGATTATGCCCTTTGGCGATCAGGGCCGGGAAATCAGCAACCGGGCTGCAGCCGTTATCAGAGGTGAAGATGAGAATCGTATCTTCTTTAATGCCTTTTTCATCCAGCAGCGCATCCAGTCTGCCCATGAAGCCGTCAACTTGCAGGACAAAATCCGCATACGCGTTCAGCCCCGAGCGATTGACATAGTCCTCACTCGGCACGATCGGCCCGTGCACGGCAGGCGTCGGATAGTAGATAAAGAAGGGTTCCTTTTGCTCGGCATAGTCCCGGACCAGGCTCAGGACTTTTTCATCCATTTCCGGAACGATTTTCTGCGGATCATAGCCCGGCTCTGCCGGTCCGTATTCCACGTCGAACATCTGCGAGGCATTATACCGCGCCAGATTTTTGACGCCGATCATTTCGGAAGGCCGGGTCAGCGCCCTGTCATTTTCCAGGTGAATAAAAGGCGGCTGGTCCAGGCTGGCGGGCATGCCGTAAAAATAGTCAAAGCCGTAAGCGTTCGGACCGTTTTTGTAAGCTTTGGTAAAATCAATGCCGTCCGGGATCAATTCCGTTTCCGCGCCGTCTTCATGATAGGTCGCCGGCTGCTCATAATCGCCTTTCGTCGCCCAATCCATGCCGAGGTGCCACTTCCCGACACAGGCAGTACGGTAACCTTGATCTTTCAGCATGGAAGCCAGGGTCATCCTTCCTTCTTCTATCAGATGAAAAGAGTGGCCGGGCAATACGGAGGACTTGAGCCGGCTGCGCCAGTTATAGCGGCCGGTCAGCAGGGCGTAGCGCGAAGGGGTACACAGGGCACTCGTCGCATGGCAGTCGCTCAGGACCAGCCCTTCTTCGGCAATCTTATCGATATGTTCGGTTCTTATTTTACTTTCCGCGGAAACGGCCGATACATCGCCCCAGCCTAAATCATCCGCAAAGACCAGAATAATATTGGGTTTCTTTTCCATAGAAGATATCCTTTCTCTGAAGGCAGCACAGCGCTTGTTCTGAAAATTTCAATTATGTCTATTTTCCGGCAGATTAAAAAGATAGTCAAAAAAAACTCCGCTGCCGATTAAACGGCAACGGAGTTAATTTGGTGCGTCTTCAGGGACTCGAACCCTGGGCCCACTGATTAAGAGTCAGTTGCTCTACCATCTGAGCTAAAGACACATGCTGCAAGGCACGGGAAATATTCTAAAACCCCGGAGCGGATATGTCAAGGCTTTTCCGAAAAATAAGTCTTTTTGTACCCTTTGAAGTACTCCGGAGCACCCGGCCCTGCGCTGTATATTACTTAGTTACGGAGCTTAGTCGTCACGAGGCGCCTCAGAGCCCGAATCCGATCCTTCATCTTCAGGCTGCTGTCCCGCTTCCTCGGGCCTGTAGGCACTTCCTTCCCCTTGCTGCGGGGCCTCTTCCTCTCCGGTATAGGCCCGGCCGCTGTAAGGACTTTTGGGATACTGCGAATAGCCCGGATACTGTCCTCCGCCCTGCGGTCCGTTGTAATACTGCCCGTTTCCGTAAGGACCGTAATTCGGATTTTGTCCGTAATTCTGATTTTCCCCGTAATTCTGATTCGGCCCGTAATTTTGTCCGTAATTGTTTTGACCGGCGCCGTAATCATTTTGTCCCGCTCCCTGATTGTAATAATTCGAAGCCGAGGGCCCTTGTCCCTGCATAAAGGGCGGCATATTCGTCGGATACGTCTGCGCATCCGTGAAACTGCGGCTGAAGCCGAATTCTTCCATGCTTGCTTTGCCGTCGGCGACTGCCATGCTTCTTACCGCTCCGTAAAATTCAGCAAAGGTCTGATTCATATAAGCCCTGACAACGATGATACCGACACCGCAGACCATTAAGCCGAGAAAAATCCAGCCGATAAAGCTCAGCTGCAGCAGGAAAAAGCGGAATTTATGCCCCTTCATCATTTCCTTGCTGAGCTCCAGTGAGCGCCGGTAACCGATTTCCGGATTATCCGCTAAAATATAAGGATTCATCGCATAGGCGAAGCTGCGGTTGATCAGAGGGATCAGGCCGAGTATAACAAGGACAGAGCCGATTATGAAAAGCGGCAGCCCCTGCATAAAGAGCTCTTCTATTTCGGCGGGCCCGGCCGGAAAGCGATCGGCTTCCTGTGCGGCGATGGGCAGAAGGTATCTGAAATTATAAATCATGAGAAGTGCCGCGCCGATAAGAGAAGGCAGCGACCAGATAAAGAGCCACAAGAGTTCCCAGGCTCTCGCGCCCAGCAGCTTGACATAATTGCTGCCGAAATGGTTAAAAAGCATTTCCAGCGGCGGAAAGGCCGGTGTTTCACGATTGCGGATAAACCAATTGTTGCAGCTGACCTCAAAGGGCAGCGTAAACGCTATTTTTACGACCATGCCGACCACCTGTGTAATCAAAGCGGCCAGCATAATTTTCGGCAGCATCTGCACGAAATGACGCAGCTCCGCAGCGCTGAGGCTGCTGCGCCCGGCGATGTCTATAAAAAAGCTGTAGTAGCCTGATGTGCCGGTAAAACGTCCGCTTACAGAGGTAATAATCCCCTGAACAAACGAGATAATCACGGAGATCAGGATCGCATAACCCCAGGCCCCCCGCAGATGAAATCTGGCATCTGCTTTTAGTTCTGCATTTCTGTACATGCTGCACCCCTTCATATAGAGAGTATTAAAAACTCGCGTCTTTTATAAATGATACAATACTTAAATGATACAATACAGGCTCTCAGAATTCTATTAAGCGAGGACAATGCATGAAATTTATTGACAGCAGCATTACGGCTCCCCGAGGCATATCCGCCGCCGGCATTTCCTGCGGCATCAAGGGATCCGGAAAAAAAGATCTCTGTCTGCTTCAGGTCAGCGGCTTAGGGCTTGCCGCCGCCGTTTATACGCAGAATCAGGTAAAAGGACATTCTCTTAAACGCAGTCTCGGACTCAGCCGCAGCGGCGGAAGATTTCACGCCGTTGTGATTAACAGCGGCAACGCCAATGCCTGTGTCGGCCCGCAAGGAGATGCCGATGCCCGGGAAATGGCGGACGCTGCGGCCGAAAAACTCGGAATCCGCGCGGACGAGGTACTGACCTGTTCGACCGGCGTCATCGGTGAAAGGCTGCCGATGAACCGCCTTATCAGCGGGATTGACGAAGCGGCCGCCCTCCTGAGTCATGATATTGACGCAGGCCATGATGCCTGCGAGGCCATCATGACGACCGATACTGTCCGGAAGGAGGCGGTCGTGGAAATCGAGATCGGCGGCAAGCCGGTGACGGTCGCCGGGATGGCGAAGGGTTCGGGGATGATTCATCCGAATATGGCCACCATGATTGCCGTAATTACCACGGACTGCATTGCCGATCAGGATTTTCTGGACCGTTCGCTGCGCGAAACGGTCAATAAAACCTTTAACCGCGTGTCGGTAGACGGTGACACCAGTGTGTGTGACACGGCTATTCTGATATCGTCCGGTCTGGCGTCGAATGAGCCGATCGGCTTCGAGCAGGACAAGAGCCTCAATGAAGAGGCCCGGACTTTTGTCCGCGCACTGGAGGCCGTCTGCATGAAACTGGCGCGCTCTATCGCCGCGGACGGCGAAGGGGCCGGAAAGCTGATCGATGTACGGGTTGACGGGGCTCCCGATGCCGAAACAGCGAAGCAGGTCGCCTTGTCGGTGGCCCGCTCTCCCCTGGTGAAAACCGCCATGTTCGGCGAAGATCCGAATTGGGGCCGGATTCTGACCGCAGTCGGCTATGCCCCCGTTGAAATTCAGCCGGAACGGGTGGACATCGCCTTGGGACACCTGACGGTCTGCCGCGGCGGGGCTGCAGCAGAATACGATGAAAAGGAAGCGGAGGACATTCTGGCCCGTGATGAAATTATCATCCATATTGATTTAAATGCCGGCAGTTTCTCCGATCACTACTGGACCTGTGATTTTTCTTATGATTACATAAAAATCAACGGATCTTACCGCAGCTGAGCGGCTTTTCTCCGAAAAACACGGTCTTTTATAAACACAAAAACAAGGGACGGTCTCAAAAGCATCTGAAAAATGCAAACAAGGCAGTCCCTTTTCGAATCTTCATCAAAAGCCCACGTTTATGGGCTTTTGTTTCTTGATACGCTTAATAAGCAACCCGAATAAGAGGCGGTTTTTGCTTTTGGGCTGGCGAAAACAGGCGTGTTGTCAATCTGAACGCAAAGCAGACCTTTTACGCTGTGATTCGGAGTACTCGTACTCAGACTGAGTCAAGCGACTGCATGGGGGAATCGCCGGAAGACTTAGCTTGCTGTATTTTCTCCGCCATCATGCCCTGATGCAGTCGTCGAACGCTCTTTTCGTTTTTTGACTTCCATGCATTCGGCGGATTTGTTTAGAATTCTGCGGGGCTCTTATTTTTGATTGAAATACTCTGTGCTTCTAATGTATTATTCGTATTAGAGATACGTGCGATTGATGCTCGTAAAATGGAGAGCCGGGGGCATGCAAATTTATCCGAAAAGGAGCTAAGAACAAGAGGAAGAGGAGAAAGCAAACTCAGGACGATTCCAAGGTACGTGAAAGCAAATTCATCATACACCGTGTGAAACACGACAAATCTCAGAAGCTATATAAATACGGGGATTAGCTGCCGGGCTGCAGCGGAGAAAAAGTGCACTATAAAAGCCGTATATTCACTGCAAAATCACTTGTGGCAGGCATTTTATATATCTCTGCCGTAACAAAACTTCTTATCCTTTATCAGCTTGGACTAAATGCCAAATCTATATATCGTACGGAGCGAGTACGTCTGTACCCGATCGAATCCGCCTAAAACTCCACTGCAGCTTCTGCAGGACAAACCGCAGTCCGCGAGACGGGGCATGCACGAGGATACTTTGGACATTATAGTTCAGGAAATGTTACG
>CALLQJ010000056.1 GCA_938014865.1 uncultured Fastidiosipila sp. | reverse complement strand
CGCTGAGCATGCTGTCCAAGGTTGAGTTCTGCGAGAAAATATCCTTGGCCGAGCCGACATTGACCACGTAGCGGGTGGAGTCGGGCATAATAAAGGTCATCTGACCGAGGCGCTGGCCCGCAATCACCGGCAGCGTGATGGTATCCGAGACCGAGAGCTGCAGGGTCGGCGTATAGTCGGCCGCCGCCTGTGGCCTGAGGTAATAGGCCGTGTCCAGATAATTTAAACTGATGGTAATGCCGTCCTGCTGCACGATGTCTTTGCAGTGCTCGCCGCGGCGGACCAGAACGGATTTTTCATAATAATCAAAGACCGCTTCGATGATATCGATGACTTCGCGTATGGACGCGTTGATAAGATCCTGATTGCGGATCATCGGCGTGCGGTTGCTTGCCGTTAAGACAATAATCGAATAATCTGGACCGTCGGCCTGAAAGGCCATCGTGTTGATGCTCTTGTCGCCGGCCAGGACCGCGCCTTTAATTAAATCATTGCTCCAGGTCCAGGCTGAATGCAGACGGTTTTCCAGAATGCTCGGCAGGGTGTTGTCCTGGACATAGGTTACGGACTGCGTACGGAAAATATCCAGAAAGGTCTTATTGGAATAGGCCAGGGCCATTAAACGGCCTAAATCACTTAAAGAGGTATAGGCTTCGACCTTTTCGCCGTCCCGGGTGAAATAATCCGTCTTATCAAGGCCGATGGCCCGCGCTCTTTTGTTCATGCTTTCGACAAGCTTCTCGGTATCTTCATAAAGCGCCTCGCCGAGCATTTTGGCGGCGGCGCCGGAATCATAAAGCAAAAGGGCATATAAAAGGTAGTCCGGTTTGTAGCGTGTCCCGGCATCAAAGCGCAGCGCCAGAATGTTTTCTTCGGACGAGAGATCCGAGATCTCCCGGCTTACCGTCAGCGGAATGCTGCTGTCGAGGTTTTCCAAAGCCAAAAGGCTCAGCATAATATTGACGGCCAGGGGCCCGCGGCGCTGTTCGCCGGCGTTCTTTTCAAAGAGCACCCCGTTTCGCTCCAGGTCAAAGACATAGCAGGCATCCTGTGCGATGTCCATCTGCAGCTGCCAGTCCGAGGGGTTTTCGCCGGGCGTCGTTTCTCCGGCAAAGAGCCTGTCCGGATACGAAGCAGGATGTTCTGCAGCTTCGGCCGCACGGACAGCGGACAAGGGAAGCAAATTGAAAAAAGAAAGGGAGATCAGAAGTGAAAGCATGACGGAAAGAAGGCGTTTACGATGCTTTTTGATTCTGAACATTAGCAAACCCCCTTTTCGACATGCAGCTTCCCGGACAGATATAATTATTGTAATACATCCGAAGAATTCAGGGGTTAAGATTTTAATAATTATTAAATCCGTTTCAGATTTTCCGGAGCGTCGTAAAGGATTTTGTGAAGGCATGTTTGCCGAAACGGCTCTTCTTGTTTTAATCTTCGGCTTTTTTCGGTATAATCACGAAATACGAAGTTTTTAACGGAAACGTGATTTTTCTTAACGGAAAAGCGAACGTTGTTAATGAGAGCCCACTGCTCTTTCCGTGACGGAGGAAAACGATAACGATGAAGAGTACTGCGAGCAAATATCATAAAGCCGGCAAGAAGGCCAAGGGCCTTTTGTCGCTTTCTCTTGCGCTTTTGCTGATTCCCCTCGTTTCGTGCGGATCGAAAAGAAGCGTGCATCTGCTTTCCCGTTTCGGTTCTTACGGCGCGAATGCCGCTTTGAAAATTGCAGCGTCCTGGCCGCGGCGTGAAGCGGGGAGTGAGGCAGAGAAACAGACCGGTGACTACATTTATAATGAATTCAAAAAGATCGGCTTTGTGCCCGAAACGCAGACGGTGCCGCTCGGCGGCGGGAAGAGCAGCCGCAATATTATCGTAAGGATTCCCGGTTTCGGATTTACGGCCAATCCCGATGTGATTGAACAATATGACTACGATGTTTATAAATACAGAGCAAAAGCAGAAGACGGGCTTTTTCGCCGGCAGGTGATTGTCGGTGCCCGTTATGACAGCGACCCGCTGGCCGAAGAAGGAGCCGACGGCATTTCCGACAATGCCTCCGGTGTCGGGGCCCTGCTGCAGCTGGCCCGGCATCTGAAGCGGGAACAAATGGGCTTTGATGTGATTTTAGTCGCTTTCGGCGGCGGCTTCAGCGGTTCGGCCGGTGCGAAAACCTATGTCGGCAGCATGTCGGAGCGCGATATTCAGATCACGAATTGCTTTTACGAATTCCGCAGCCTTTATGCCGGAGAAAAGCTTTATGCCAACGCGGGCTGGTCGTCGACCTATCCCGGGCAGAAATATATTCTCCGCCAGCCGGCCTATGAAATCGCGGACATTGCCTTGGGTGAACCGCTTTATACGATTGCCGGCGAGACCCTTTATCAGAATCAGTCTACCTATAAAATCAGCAATCCTTTACTTGATGAAAACGAACGGGAAGGCTACGCGGCACCGGAGATTGTTTTCCGGGAAATCAGCCGCTTCCCCTCCGACTACAGGGCTTTTGACCGCTTTATGATCCCTTGTGTGTTCTTTGAATCCTACGATTATTCGGCGGATAATTATGCGGACCTTAAAGAAAATGTGGACCCGAACTTTGCTTCGAGCGAGTACAGAATCCGGGGGACGGCCTTTGATAATATTTCCGTGCTAAAAGAATACAGTGATGCGAATACGCTGGAACACCGCATCAATACCGCGGCCTTCCTGGTCTACAGAGCCATAGAAGAAGGAGTCATGGGCGGCACAAATCATACCCCGTAAGGGATCAGACGCCTGCGAAAACCGAAGCATTCCGGCCCCGTCGGCCGGAATTTTTTTAAGCAAAAGCCCTCTCAGCTGCCTGCCTGCTGCCGAAAGATTAAAATTACAAAAGAAAAGATGATTCCCGGGCCGATGCATGATAACCTTTTATAGACGAAAGGGGGAGCCTATGGGACCTTATATGTGGATATTCTGGCTTATTGCAGCCATTGTCTTTTTGCTCATTGAACTGGCGACGGTGTCCATGGTGAGTTTGTGGTTTGTGGCGGGAAGCCTGGCTGCGATGCTGGCAGCCTTGGGCGGTCTCGCTGTCGGATGGCAGATTGCACTTATGCTGCTCGTCTCGCTTCTTTTGCTTTTTGTTTTTATGAAGCTGCGCCCGAAACTCGGCATCCTGCCGTCACAGCGCAAGCCGACCAATGCGGATCGGCTGATCGGCAAAGAAGCGCTGGTCATTAAGGACATTGACCCCGTGAAAGGCACGGGACAGGTGCGTGTCCAGGGCCAGATCTGGTCGGCCCGATCTGCGGACGATGAGAGCATCGTGCCCGAGGGTACAAAAGTTATGATTCAAGACATTCGCGGTGTAAAATTAGTGGTAGAAGAAATTAAGGAGGCGTAAATGCTTACAGTATACTTTGTTGCCGGAGCCGGAACGGGAATTATTATTTTCCTGATCATACTGCTTTTGCTGCTCGTCGGCATTGTTATTTCCTGCGTCAAAATTGTGCCGCAGGCCAGTGTGAAAATCATAGAACGGCTCGGGGCGTATCAGAATACCTGGAATACCGGGCTGCATTTCAAGCTGCCTTTTATCGAACGTATTGCTAAAACAATTTCATTAAAGGAGCAGGTGGCCGACTTTAATCCGCAGGCCGTGATTACGAAAGACAATGTCACCATGCAGATCGATACGGTCGTCTTTTTTCAGGTGACGGATCCGAAGCTTTATACTTACGGCATTGAAAATCCGATCATGGCCATCGAAAATCTTTCGGCCACTACGCTTAGAAACATCATCGGTGACCTCGAACTGGATGAAACGCTGACCTCGCGTGATGTCATCAATGCCCGCATGCGGACGATTCTTGATGAGGCCACCGATCCTTGGGGGATCAAGGTCAACAGGGTGGAGCTTAAGAACATTCTGCCGCCCCGGGAAATTCAGGACGCTATGGAAAAGCAGATGAAAGCAGAGCGTGAGAAGCGTGAGGCCATTCTGATTGCCGAAGGGAATAAAGAAGCGGCCATCCGTACGGCGGAAGGGGACCGGGAAGCAGCTATCCTGCGTGCCGATGCCAAACGCGAAGCCGCCATCCGCGAAGCACAGGGCCAGGCCGAAGCGATCCGGGAAATCTACGAGGCCCGCTCCAAGGGTCTGGACATGCTCAAAGCCGTCAAGGCCGACGATGCCCTGCTGGCCCTCCGCAGCCTGGAAACCATGGAAAAAGTGGCCGACGGAAGGGCGACCAAGATTATTATTCCGTCTGAGCTGCAGAATTTATCCGGTCTCGTGGCCGGCCTGAAAACCGTGGCCGAAAGTCCGGATCCCGTTGATCCGGAAGCAGATCTTGAGCGCCGTGAGGATCTTCTCGGCGATCTTTCCGAAGAGCCGTAATTATGCTGACGGGAATCCATGTTTATAACTATCGGGTGCTCAAAGATGTGCGTCTGGGGGTGCTGCGGGACGATCTGAAAACGATCGGGGAAAAAGCATGGTACCCTCTTGAGGATATTGCCGTCTTTGTCGGAGAGAACCGCAGCGGCAAGTCCAGCCTTATTGAAGCCTTGGTTTTCCTGCGGCAGACGATTACACAGGGTCTGAAAAGCAAAGAAAGACGGCGGAAAACACTGACGGAATACCGGACCTTCGGCGTCAGTGAGGCCCCGGCCTTTGAACTGAGCTTTACGGCCCCCGGACTCCGGGCACTATTGTTTTACCGTCTTGAACTGGCCGATGCCGGCGGCGAGGCTGTCATTAAGGCGGAAAGTCTGGAGAAAGTGCCCCTTACCCCGGAAATGATCGAGGCTTTGGACCGGATTGAGCTGAGGCCGTCCGAAGAAGGAGAGGCGGCGGAGTTTTCTTTCAGACGTACCTCCGAAGGCCGCCTTTTTACGAAAAACGGTCTCTCCGAAACACTTTATCCTCCGGATCTCTCGGTGCTTTCGGATGACGCATTAAACCGCGCCCTTCCGGAAGTTTCGTTTGTCCGGAACTTTTTTGAAGAAATGTGTTTTCTCCATATGCCGGCGAAGGAAGAGGATGCCGGCAGCATTGTCTGCAAGTATTCGGATGCTTTCGGCACGGATTCTCCCGCCCGCACGGCTTTTCTAAGGCAGGTTCTGGAGAAGCTTTCGTCGGAAGAAGCAGACAGCTATCAATATTTAAGCAAGAATCTGAAAAAAGCTTTGAACCTCGGCAGAGAGGGCGATATCCTGCGCTGGCTGAAACGCCTGACGGATGCCGAAAAGAAACTGGCGGTTATTCTGCTTTTCCTTTTCTCGCCGGAGCCGTGTTCGCTTTTGGTGGTGGAGAATCCTGATTACGGGCTTTTCCCCGATAAAGTGGATATTCTGGCCCGCGAACTGCGCAATTATGTTTTGAAAAATCCGAATGTTCAGGTTTTTATGACCACAAGCCATATGAATCTTCTGGAAAGTGCGGCGCCGCAGGAGGTCTGGACCTTCCGTTCGGAACGTGAACGTGATGACGCCGCTTTGCGCGGCCCGGAAGATGTTCCCGATATTCATGTGAAAGCAGCGGCTTCCGATCCGCTTATTTGTGCGATGTATGCCGAAGGGGTCGGATTAGGCACCCTGCTCTACGGAGGATATCTTGCCTGATGCCTGAGACGCTGCATATAGAAGCTTTGGTGGAAGACCGTTCCGGCACGGTGATGCTGAAAGAGATTCTGCGGGATTATTTTGCCGCCCGCCGCAGGCCGACGCCGGACTATGAGCTTTACCTTCGCCCGCACAAAGGGCTGGGGCATCTGCCGGAGGATCTTTATGCCGAGCCCGGCAAGCACAAGTACGGCCTGCTGAATCTTCTGCCGGCCAAGCTTCGGGCTTACGGCAAGGTTCTGGATCCTGCTTCCGCTCTGATTATTTTGGTCTTGGATGCCGATAACCGGGATCCGAGGCTTTTTGACGCAAGGCTCGAACGGCTCTGCAAAAAAATGGCCCCCGGCCTGCCGCATGTCATTCCGGTGGCCGTGGAAGAGATGGAGGCCTGGCTCCTGGGCGACTGGCAGGCTCTTAAAACCGCCTATCCGGAGGCCGACTATGAACTTTACCGCCGCTATGAACAGGATTCTGTCTGCGGCACCTGGGAACTTCTGGCGGAAATTCTTTTGGGGAAGAGAGCCCGGCATCTTATTAAAATAGGCTATCCGGCCGTCGGAGAGTATAAAAACCGCTGGGCCGAGGCCATTGCGCCTTATATTAAAGTCGAGCGCAACCGTTCCCCGAGCCTCCGGCGCTTTCTCAGGCGCATGGATGCTTTCTTGTATTACCGCGAGGAAGCGGAAAGGCGGAAAAAATGAGCCGGCCCGAAGGCTATTTAAATACGGTGAAGCGTGCACCGTCTCATGCCTATATTCATATTCCTTACTGTATAAGAAAATGCCCGTACTGTGATTTCACCTCCTATCCGATCCGGGAGGCAGCTGTTTCTCCTGAATTATATGAGCGCTTGATTTTGCGGGAAGCCGCCTTTGTGCTCGAACAAAGCCTTAAAAAGGCTGCTTTTCTTCCGCCCCTTGAAACCGTCTATTTCGGCGGAGGCACCCCCTCGGCCGTCAGCCCCTCGCTTATTTTAAAGATGACGGGGCTGCTCCGGGAATATGCCGGGATCAAAGAAGAGGCGGAAATCACCCTGGAAGCCAATCCCGGAACCGTCTCCTCAGAAGCCTTTAAAATCTATAAGGAGGCTGGGATCAACCGCCTGTCTTTCGGGCTGCAGTCCTCGGATGATGAGATGCTGCAGAAAATCGGGCGTATTCACAGCCGGGAGGATTTTCTGAAAGGGTACAAAGCCGCGCGCGAGGCGGGTTTTGAAAATATCAATGTGGATCTTATGCTGGCGCTCCCGGGGCAGAGCCCGGAGGATCTTTGCCGGGAAATGGATTTTATTTTAGGACTGGATCCCCGGCCGGAACACGTTTCGGTCTATTCTCTTATTATTGAACCCGGTACGCCCTTTGCCGCCCTTTACGAAAGCGGTAGGCCCCCGCTTCCGGATGATGACTGCGAACGGCGTATGTACCATTATGTCCGGGACCGCCTGCGCTCAGAAGGGCTGATCCCTTATGAAATCAGCAATCAGGCGAAAGCCGGCTTTGAAAGCCGGCACAATATTGCGTATTGGGAAGGGAAGAGCTATTACGGTTTCGGGGCCGGCGCTTCTTCTTATCTCTTTTCCGCCCGCCGGAAAAATCCCGATTCTCTCCTTGCCTATAAAGAGCAGGTTCTGCACAATGAAGCCGCGCCGCTCGAGGAAATCATTGACCTTGATGAAGCGGTAAAAGAATTTTTTATTTTTCGCCTCCGCAAAAGCGAGGGCTTTTCCGAAGCGGAATTCAACGCCATGTTCGGCCGCGGATTCAGCAGTGAGGAAAAAAATACGCTGCGGCATTTCTGCGGGGAAGGGCTTTTGCTCTGTGAGAAAGGACGCATTTTTTTAAGCCGGAAAGGCCTGGACTTTTCCGATGCCGTGGCTCGGGCTTTTCTTTGAAAAACAGGCGGAAAGGCCGATAATCAGGCAAAAATCCATTCGTTGATAAATTGTTCATAGGCTATTCTTGAAAGATCTGATTTAAATATTGACTTTATTTGTCCTTTCATGTTATTGTCTCTTTAGCACTCGGGAAACAAGAGTGCTAATTTCATGAGAAGCGAAAGGAGCCAAGACAGTGGAACTTACGGAACGTCAGCGCTGGATACTGAAATCCGTGATTGATATTTATGTCACGACGGCTGAACCTGTAGGGTCCAAGGCAATTGCGGAACAGTCTGAGACACCGATCAGTTCTGCAACCGTTCGCAATGAACTGGCTGAACTGGAGGCAGCAGGCTATCTGGAGCAGCCGCATACTTCGGCGGGCAGGGTCCCGACGGATCTGGCCTATCGTGAATATGTCGATCACCTGATGGAACCCGAACCCATGCCGGAAGAGGAAAAGAAGGAGATTCGCCGCGGACTCGATCAGCAGATCTATGAGGTGAATGACCTGATGCTCCGGGCCAATGAATTATTGTCCGAAAGCACCGGCTATGCCTCGGTCACGCTGACCCCTTCGGAACCGGAGAGTTTCGTCTCCCAGCTTAAGTTTTTACAGATTGAGCCGGGACGGGTGATGGTGATTGTCGTTCTTTCCGCAGGCCTGGTTAAAGACCGCATTATCCGGACCAGTGATCTCTTTACGCCGAAGCAGCTGCAGATGATTTCAGGTGTACTGGAAGAAAATCTCCGGGCTGTCCAGCTTAAAGATATTACCTTGGTAACGGTGGAAGCGGCCGCCGAGGACATTGCCGTTCCGGATCCTCTTTTGAATCAGCTGCTTTATGAGGCGTATGTCTCGATTAAACAAGCTGAGAATCTGGATGTTTACATGGACGGCGTACAAAGACTTTTTATACAGCCGGAATTCAACGAACCGGCAAAAGTCCATAAAGTCTATAACGCTTTGCAAAAAGACGGCCTGATTACCGGCTATTTGAGTCACAGCGATGAACTGTCCGACAATCCTTTTATGATCCGGATCGGGCAGGAAATTGCCATTGACGGCCTGGAAGCATGTTCACTGGTGACGACGACGTATCAGCTCGGTGAGCGGCTTTTCGGCAAAATCGGTATAATCGGACCGCGGCGCATGGAATACGAGAAAGTAATTCCGCGCATCAGCTTTATCCGCGAGAGCGTTAAAGACGTCTATAAAGATAAAACGGAAGGCTGAAGATAAGCGACAACAGGAGGCTGTATGAACGAAGAAATCAAGAAAGATCAGGAAGAGCGCTCGGAAGCAGAAGCGCGTCAGAAAACAGACAAAGATAAAGAAGCCGCTGAAGAGACAAAGCAAGCCGCGGAAGAAGAGGCTGCGGAAAAGAAAAGCGGCAAGAAGAAAAACGGCAAAGCGAAAAATTCGAAGAGCAAGGCCGATCAGAAGAAACTTGAAGAAGAGCTTAAAAAGGCTCAGGACGAAATTGCCGCGCTCAAAGACAGCCGTCTGCGTCTGATGGCGGAATATGAAAATTTTAAACGCCGTTCCCAAAAGGAAAAAGACAGGATGTACGGTGATGCTTTGATCGATGTTACGAAAGCTTGGCTTCCTGTATTAGATAATCTTGAAAGAGCGGCGGCATCGGCCGGCAAACTGGATGACTCAAGCGATGCGGAGGCTGCGAAGCAAGTGGCGGAAGGCATCGATATGATCCGCAAACAAGCCGCGGAGACGCTCGAGAAAATCGGCGTGAAAGAGATCGAGGCATTAAACAAGCCGTTTGATCCCGAACTCCATGAAGCGGTTATGCGGGTAGACAGCGAAGAAGACGGCGAAGAAAAAGTCGTCGAAGTATTTGCGAAAGGCTATATCTTTGAGGACCGGGTGATTCGTCACTCCGTCGTCAAGGTAGCGAATTAAGAATAAGACTTAAGAGACAATTTAGGAGGATATATTAATATGGCAAAAGTAATCGGTATCGATTTAGGTACAACAAATTCATGTATGGCGGTTATGGAAGGCGGCGAACCCGTCGTGATTCCGAACCCGGAGGGGGCGAGAACAACACCGTCCGTGGTGGCATTTAATAAAAACGGGGAGCGTCTGGCCGGCCAGGTGGCCACGCGTCAGGCGGTCACAA
>CALLQJ010000055.1 GCA_938014865.1 uncultured Fastidiosipila sp. | reverse complement strand
TTGATGTGAAAGCAGACTTCCGTCCTTATGCACGGCGCAGAGAAAAGTTCATGACGCTTTTCTCTGAGGTCGGGCTTCGCTGCCGGCGGCCTGAGGGGGCTTTTTACCTCTTCCCCGCCGTGCCGGAAGGCATGAGCGATACGGAATTTGCCGCAGCGGCTGCCGCGGAACACATTCTGACGGTGCCGGGCTCGGCCTTCGGCCTGGGCGGGCATGTCCGCATCTCCTATGCGGTCAAAGACGAGGTCATTGCACGTTCGGCCGATGCCTTTGCCCGCTTAATGCAAAATATAAAAAAGTAAACGACAAAAATAAACGGCAGAGGAATTCTCCGCCGCTCAGCCCTCGGAAGAGGGCTTTTCTTCTTTGAGCATAAATAAAATAAGATCTCCGCTTTCAAACGTTACGGAAAAACGGCCCGAAGCCGCCGGCTCGTTGCTGACCAGACGCGTCGTCCCCGCGGGCAGATCCAGCCCGCTGACTTCGTACTTTAAGCCGTCAAGCGTCAGGCCCCGAACGGCCGTCAGGGGGACGCCGGAGATGCGAAGATCGGGGAAATCTTTCTGTGAAAAGTAATCTTCGCTGTTGATCTTGAGGCGTTCGGGACCGCTGAGCGGAAAGATCACGCTTTCGCCGTCGGTAAAAATAAAACGAAGCCCCTCTGCTTTGCGCTTTTCGAGGCAGAAATTCAGCATGCTGAGGGCATGGTCCTCGCGCTGTCCGCCGAAAGCCGCAAAAAGAATGATGGTCTTATAGCCTTCCCGGATTAGTTTTTCGACGGCCAGCTGCCCGTCGGTCTCATCTTTTTCACGAGGGTATTTCTCCGCGGGAATCCCCAGAGTCCTCGCCTGCTCCTGAAGTTCCGGGCTCAGTGAATCCAGATCTCCCGTAATAGACGCGGGGCTGAGGCCCAGCGCAAGGAGATGCCGGGCGCCGCCGTCGGCTGCGCTCAGGCAGGAAGGTATTTTGAGCAAAAAGCGGCCGGCTTTTTTATGGCGGTAGGGGCCGCTCAGAAAAAGTCCGGCACAGGGCGCTTGGATATACGCTTCGTAATCTTCGTTCGGCATTTAAAACCGCCGCCCTTCAGGCGTTCAGGATGGCCAGGCTGCTCGCCCGCCGGTCGGCGGCTTTGAAAACAGCCGAGCCGGAGACAATGACATCCACCCCGCAGCGCCAGAGCCGGCCGGCATTTTCGGCCGTTACGCCGCCGTCAACCTGGATCAGAATGTCATGATCCTGTTCTTCAATCATTTTTCTCGCCTCCCGGACACGTGCATAGGTACGGGGGATAAAATCCTGCCCGCCGAATCCCGGACTGACACTCATCAGCAAAAGCTGATCCGTCTCCGGCAGGAGTTCTTCCGCCGCCGAAAGAGAGGTCCCCGGGTTAAGGCTCAGACCCGCCTTCACTCCGGCTTTGCGGATATAAGACAGCCAGCGCAGAGGATGCTGCGTGGCTTCCTGATGAATGGTCAGGACATCGGCCCCGGCCTCAAGGTACAGATCCAAAAGCCGTTCCGGTTTTTCCACCATTAAATGGACATCTAATAGTCTCTCGCTTTCTGCTTTCAAGGCCTTGAGCAAAGCGGGCGAACCGTTCATATTCGGCACATACATCCCGTCCATAATATCAACATGAATGCGCGAAACTTCCGGGGGCAGTGCGGCAATTTCTTCGGCCAGCCGCAGCGGATCGGCCGCCAGAATGGAAGGGGCTAATATTCTTTTGCTTTCATAAGGATGTTCCCGATGCGTTTCTGTCATCGATACGATCTCCTCTCGTAATCACTGATTGCTTCGAGCTGCCGGCGGAATTCCTGGTAGCGTTCCAGACGGCCCGGCGCTATCCCGGGATCCTGTTTAACCGCACAGCCCGGCTCATTCAGATGCTTACAGGATAAAAAGCGGCAGTCATCCTGCCTGGCCCAGATTTCCGGATAGGCTCGGAGCAGTTCTTCTTCGCTGACGCCCGCGGCGGCAAGATCCAAAGAGCTGAAACCCGGCGTATCCACCAGATACGCATCGCCGCAGGGAAAGAGCTCGGCATGCCGGGTGGTATGTTTCCCCCGTCCCGTTTTCTCGGAAATGGCTGCTGTTTCCATGCGTTCTTCGCCGAGCAGGCGGTTCAGCAAGGTAGATTTCCCCGCCCCGGACGGTCCCGCCAGGGCAATGATGCCGTTCTCGGCTTTCTCCTGCAGCTGCCGCTCAATGCTTTGATCTTCCGGCGAAGACAAGATAATGTCATAACCGGCTTTCTTATAAATATCCGGCGGCGCATAATCCTCTTCCCCGGCCAGGTCTTCTTTGGTAAAAATAATCAGACAGGGAATTTTTTCTTTGAACGCGATCACCAGCATTTTATCGAGCATCCACAAATCGGGCTCGGGTTCGCGCAGCGGAATCAGGATCCAGAGCCCGTCCAGATTGGCCAGGGGCGGACGCGGCAGACGGTTCTTGCGCGGCAGAATCTTCGTCATCCGCAGAGGAATCAGCTGATCTCGGGTGGCTTCGCAGAAGACCAAGTCGCCGGGGACCGGCTTATGATCTTTTTTGCGGAAAATTCCGGGGGCCTGCACCTGATAGCTCGTTCTCTTCTCATCGTGGACCCAGTAATTGCCGCCGACACCGCGGACAATCCGAAAGGGTTTTTGCAGATTAAGTTTTGGTGGGCGTTTTGTTCCAGAATTATTAATGCCAGCGTTAATCGAACTGGAAGAAGCATATGAAGAAGCAAAAAATGATAAACAGTTTCAAGCGGAGTTAGAACAATATTTACGTCAATATGTTGGACGCAAAACTCCTTTATATGAAGCTAAGAACTTATCGAAATACGTTGGAAATGGTCGATTTTTCTTAAAAAGAGAAGATTTAAACCATACGGGTGCCCATAAAATTAATAACTCGATTG
>CALLQJ010000054.1 GCA_938014865.1 uncultured Fastidiosipila sp. | reverse complement strand
GTCCGATCCCGCTGGCCGTCGCACCCAGGAGGATAAGAAGCGTGCTGAAACCGGCCACGAAGGCGATTGTATTGGCCAGCAGCTGTTTGCTGCCGCGCGTTTCATCGCCGGCCAGATAGATCAGGTAGACCGGCAGCATGGGGAGAATACAAGGTGAGAGAAAGGCCAGCAGCCCTTCTAGAAAGGTCATCAGATACGGCATAAACCCTCCTTCAATTATTTAAATTCCGAGCGGGTATCTTCCAGGAGCTGCTCAAAATCCTGAAGGCTGCGCATACCCTGCATAAAAAAGCCCGGCTCACTTTCGGGCCCTAAGGAGAAGGTGCTCGGCAGACTGCTCAAGCCTAAGGCGTAGCCGATTTCACCGCTTAAATCGTAATAGACGGGAAAGGTAAATTTGTTTTCGCTGATGTAAGCATCCGCCGACTCCCGGCTTTCCCGGCCGCCTGTTGCATTGAGTGCGATGAAGACAAAGTCCTCTTCATCTTTGTGCCGCTCGTAAAAATCCTGAAGATCCGGCATCTCGGCTTTGCAGGGCGGGCACCAGCTGGCCCAGTAATTGACGATGACATAAGAGCCTTTAAAATCGCCCAGACGCTTCTCCTCGCCGTTCTGATCGGTCAGACGCAGCTTGGCCATCATTTCGGCTGCTTCTTGGGCCTCAGAGGACGCATCATCCCCGCCGGCT
Source organism: uncultured Fastidiosipila sp. (assembly GCA_938014865.1). Lineage (GTDB taxonomy): Bacteria > Bacillota > Clostridia > Saccharofermentanales > Fastidiosipilaceae > JAAYZH01. The sequence continues at coordinate 2,923 of CALLQJ010000054.1, read as the reverse complement.
TCCGATGCTTCGCCGGCGTCCGGAGCCGTTTTATCAGAATCTTCTTCTGTTTTCTCCTGTTCAGCAAAGGTCTCCGCGCCGAGATCCGCCCGGTTCGCCGGATCAGCGTTCAGTTTTTTGGCCAGCAGAAAGAGCAGGACTGCCGCCGCAATCAGCAGAATTATGATTAAAACATTTCGTTGTTTCTTTTCCATAAAAGCCTCCCTGAGATGCTTATGCTTGAGCCTATCACAGAATACGGCGCGGAATGGAAACGAATGAGAGCTTTAAAGAAAATTTAAAAAAATAAGCCGTTTAAAACGGCTGCATTAAAAAAGGCCGGCGTTCGGGCCGGCCTTGTCAATATCTGAAAGTCTGAGCATTAAGCGTGTTCTTTCAGGACACGAGCGAGCATCTGCGGCTGATGGACACCGGCCTGCTTATAGACGAGCTCTCCGTCTTTAAATACAGCAAGGGTGGGAACCGCCATGACCCCGAAGCGGGCACTCAGCTCAGGCGCCTGGTCCACGTCAACCTGGACAAATTCAAATTTTTGCCCTTCTTCGCTTTTCTCGGCACTTTCCAGGATCGGGTGCATCGCCCGGCAGGGGCCGCACCAGGTTGCAAAGAAATCGACTAATACAGGCTTATCGCTGGACTTAATGAATGCATCAAACTCACTTTGTTTTACTTGTTTCATAATATTAAGATTCTCCTTCCGGCAAATTCTGTCTTTCATTCTAACGTAAAAAGAATTTCCCTTAGGTCACCAATTATACAGTTTTTTTAAAACTTCGCAGGCAGAGCAGAAATTTCAGGATTGTTCACATTTCCCGGAGAAAAGAGCGAAGCGGCGCCGGTCATGGTAGAATGATCAGAAGGCAGGGGGCCGAAGGTCTTGTTGCTTTTCGATAAGGAGCTTTCATGAGCAGATCTGTATATCAAAAAATAAGCGCACACATTAGAGAAGACGGGAGCTTAGACCCGTCCTTCAGTTTGTACGATTTTAAGAAGACGCGGGACCCGTATGCAAAAGACGGGGCCAAGGATGCTTTGATCTTATTTCATGAACGCAGAAAAAATACGGATGCCGAACGCTTTTTTGAAGCCTTTAATTATCTGGCTGAAGAACGATTTGAAGAAGCCTTCGAGCTGCTGAGCCGGGCTTTTGGCGAGGAGAGCATTGTCCGTGCCGTCCCGGTGCTCAGCGAGGGCCTGGCGCATATTATGCTCAGCCGGAACCCTTATCCGCTGATCAATGCCTTAATCGGGCTTTTGACAAAAAGCGAGGATCCGGAACTGATTAAGTTTGCCTTGCTGGCCCTGGAACATGTTCCGCTTGAACGGCATCCGGAGGTCAAGCAGATTATTAAGACACTGGCCTTGAGCGATGAACTGACGTTTTTTGCGGCACTTCCGATGGGCAGCTGGCCCGAAGGGGAGCAGCTTATTGCCGAAACGGCGAAAAAAGTACACGGCTGGGGCCGCATCATGCTGGTGCCCCGTCTGCCTTTTGACGATAAGGAGACAAATCTCTGGCTGCTTGATGAAGGCCAGTATAATGACGCGCATCCGCAGTACAATGCGACGGTTATTTTATCCCGTTCGCTTTTGCCCGGTCTTTTGAACGATCCGGATCTGACGGAGGCGCGTTTCCGTAAACTGAGCCGGCTTTTCCTGAACAGCCTGAGACCTGAGAGCCTGCTGGTGACCTTTGAAGATCTCCACCCGGAATTCCAGCTGAGCTTTATTGAGGCCTGGCTGAATGCGGCGTCTCGCTTTGCGCTGACGGCCGCGGACTGTGAAATTCTTCTGCGCCTTGATGATTTTCTGCAGTTTCTGCTGATGCAGCAAGAAGAGGAATACACGGAAGATATTCCGGCGGAAGAGATTATGTCCCGCTTTAAGAGCGCGGAGCTTTATGCCCCTTACCGTGAGGAGATCAGCCGGCTGGCGGCGTATACGGCGTCCTTTCTGGACATTCCGCTTTTTGCCGATATCGTTCTGCGCGAAAAAGGGGAGATCGGCCTGCACAAAATGGGAGCACTGAGCGGCCTTCTTGAAAATCCGCAGGATGTGCTCGATCTTCTGAGCCTCGATCCCGAAGAAAACATCGACGCGATCGGCATCCTGAGCGGCTATCCGTACTATTATGAAAAAATGCTGGAGCGTTTTGCGGATGTTCTGCCTTTGAATGAAATGGCGCAGGGCCCCCGGGCCGAACGGCAGGGGAATGATCTGAGTTTTTCGGAAATTCTCCTGATCGAGATTTTAATCAGCCTGCGTCAGCATCACGGGGCGGGGCGGCCGTTTCTTATCTGCGGCCTGCAGTCTTCCCATGTCAGCTGCCGTTTGACGGCGCTTTTGACCCTGGACTTTTGGATGTATCAGGCCCCGGTACCGCTCAAATTATTCGATCCCGATATCTTCCGTCTCCTGCAGGTTTTGTCGGAGTATGAAGAGAATCCGGTGAATCGTTTTTACCTTCGGGAAATCCTTTCCATGCATGTCAGAAAAATCTGAAGCAAAAGCATAAACCGCATCGGGAAAGCGACGCAGAAGTCAGAATCCCGATGCTCAGAAGAAACGGCGGCAGGCAGAATGAAAATATTAATTGCAGACGATGAAAAAGACCTCTGCCGTGCGCTGGCGGTAATCTTAGAACATGCGCATTACCTGACGGATACGGTGCATGACGGCGAAGAGGCCTTATACTACGCCTTAAACGGGCATTATGATGCTATGATTCTCGATATTATGATGCCGAAACTCGACGGCGTTGAGGTTATCAAAGCACTCCGCAGCCGGGGCAGCAGCCTGCCGGTCCTGATGCTGACCGCAAAGGATCAGCTGGATGATAAAGTAACGGGACTGCGGGCGGGAGCCGATGATTATTTAAGCAAACCCTTTGAAACGGAAGAGCTTTTGGCCCGTTTGGAGGCTT
>CALLQJ010000053.1 GCA_938014865.1 uncultured Fastidiosipila sp. | reverse complement strand
ACGCCTTTAATCGCGCAGAAAGAGGGCAAGGATCCCGCGGCCGTTGTTTATGACTCGATTAAAGCGGCGCAGGCCAGAAATACAGATGTCCTGATCATCGATACGGCGGGGCGCCTTCACAATAAAAAGAATCTGATGGATGAGCTGGAAAAAATCGGCCGCGTCGTCGGAAGAGAATGTCCCGAGGCCTTCGTGCAGACGCTGCTGGTGATCGATGCCACCTCCGGTCAGAATGCCGTCATTCAGACGGATACCTTTACCGAGGCAGCTGATGTAACGGGGCTGGTCCTGACCAAGCTCGACGGCAATGCGAAAGGCGGGATTGCCGTTGCGGTAGCGGCAAAATCAGACGTTCCGATTTATCTGGCGGGGCTCGGAGAGGGTGCCGAAGATCTCGTAGACTTTGATCCGGATGCCTTCATTGATTCCCTGCTGCCCGATGAAGAACTGGAAAAGCTGTCCAAAGCGGCAGAGGAGGAGGCCTGAGCCTTCCCGGCCTGACGGCTCATTTTTAAAGATTACATTATTTTCCGGCTTGTCAAGCAAAAATCCTTGACAAGCTTCTTTTAAGCATTATAATGTTCACCATGGAAAAAGAGCTGCAGGAACTGAAAGAAGTCACGCGTATTGCGCTGCTTTATGACATTTACGGAACGCTTCTGACCGATAAGGCGAACGAGAGCATGTCGCTTTATCTGAATGAGGACTGGAGCATGAGTGAAATTGCTGAGGCACTTTCCGTCAGCCGCCAGGCGGTTTATGACAGTCTTAAGCGCAGTCTGGATCACCTCGAACGCTACGAAGAACAATTGGGGCTTTATGCCCGCTATAAAAAGATCAGCGGCTTGCTGGATGCCTTAGAAGAAGATATCCGGGACGGGAAGAAGGAAGAGGCCCTTTCGCACACGGCGGAAATCCGCCGCAGCTTATAAGAGGAGTACAATATGGCAATTTTTGAAAGCTTATCTGATAAACTGCAGGATATTACCGCAAAAATGCGCGGCAAAGCGCGCATCAGCGAACAAGATATAAAAGAGATGATGCGGGAAATCCGCATCGCCCTGCTCGAAGCCGACGTCAATTATCAGGTGGTCAAGCAGCTGACCAAGGATATTTCCGAAAAAGCGAAGGGGCAGGATGTTACAAAGTCCCTTACCCCGGGCCAGGAAGTCGTCAAAATTGTTCACGAGTCTTTGATTGACATCCTTGGAAGCGGAGACAATAAAATCGAGTTCAATCCCTCGGGCTTTACCGTGATTATGCTTTACGGTCTGCAGGGGGCAGGCAAGACGACGACCGCAGCCAAACTCGCCTTGCAGCTGAAAAAGCAAGGCAAGAAACCTTTCCTGGTCTCGGTCGATACGCACCGCCCGGCAGCCCAGCAGCAGCTGGCGGTCTTGGCGGACAGCATCGATGTGCCCTGCTATATTCATCCCGAAGAAAAGGACGCCGCCGTCATCGCCAAGGAAGGGCTCGACAAGGCGCGCTATCTGCTGCGGGATACGCTGATCGTGGATACCGCCGGCCGGATGACGGTCGATGCCGAACTGATGGAAGAGCTGAAGGAGATTGCCGAGGTTGTCAAGCCGGACGAAAAGCTTTTGATTGTCGATGCCATGATCGGCCAGGAAGCGGTCAATGTGGCCAAAAG
>CALLQJ010000052.1 GCA_938014865.1 uncultured Fastidiosipila sp. | reverse complement strand
TCAAGGCGCAGACCCGGCAGAGCCTTACGAATGTGAAGGCGATTCTGGAAGCGGCGGGAAGCGGCATGGAAAATATCGTGAAGACGACGGTGTTCCTGAAAGATATGAATGATTTTTCGGCGATGAACGAGGTCTATGCGGAATTTTTCCCGGAAGATGCGGTTCCGGCCCGTTCGGCGGTGGAAGTCGCGCGGCTTCCGAAAGATGCCATGATTGAAATTGAAACCATTGCGCTGAAGAAATAAAGGCAAGCCCCGGCAGCAGCCGGCCTTGCGGCCGGGGCGGGGCTTTTTTCAGGCGTCCTGCAGGATGAAGAAAAAATTTAATAAATAAAAAGATAAGAGGTGTATGCATGAACGATTTGAAGCTTAAGCACTTGGAGCACGAGGCGCCCGGTACTTTTGATATTTCATTTTTGAATGAAGACGTCGCGAAGGAAATTCTCGCTTATCATTCAAGCTTTCCCATGTACGAGAGGACACCCCTGGCCCGGCAGGAAGCCTTGGCCGCGGAATTAGGGGTCAAAGATATTTTTGTCAAAGATGAATCGTACCGCTTCGGGCTCAATGCCTTTAAAGTATTGGGCGGCAGCTATGCCCTGGGCAAGGTGGTCGCGCAGAAGCTGGACATGGACCTGAAGGACCTGCCCTTTGAGCGCCTGGTCTCGGATGAAATCCGGGAAAAATTAGGCGACGTTACCTTTGTGACCGCCACCGACGGCAATCACGGCCGCGGCGTGGCCTGGACGGCCAATCAGCTTAAGCAGCATTCGATCGTGTATATGCCGGCGGGCAGTGCCGAGGAACGTGCGGACAATATTGCCAAGGAAGGCGCGGAGGTCATCATTACCGATACGAATTATGACGAATCGGTGCGCATGGCCAATGCCCGGGCCGAAGAGAACGGCTACGTGATGGTGCAGGATACGGCCTGGGACGGCTATGAGGAGATTCCGCTCTGGATCATGCAGGGCTATATGACCATGGCCTATGAAATTGAAATGGAACTGCGTATGATGCAGAAAAAACCGACCCATGTCTTCTTGCAGGCGGGCGTCGGTTCCCTGGCGGCTGCGGTGACGGGTTTCTTTGCCAATGCCTATCCGGGCGAAGAGAAACCGATTATTACCATCGTTGAGCCGGATGTGGTCGCCTGCATTTACGAGTCGGCCGTGGCCGGTGAGCGCCGGCTGATCGGCGGAGAATATTCCACCATCATGGCGGGGCTCGCCTGCGGCGAACCGAATACCGTAGGGCTCAAAGTGCTGATGGATTATGCGGACAATTTCATTGCCGCGGCGGACGAATATGCCGCCTACGGCATGCGCGTACTGGGCAATCCGCTGCCCGGCGATCCCCGGGTTATCTCGGGGGAATCCGGTGCGGCCCCCTTCGGCGTCATCT
>CALLQJ010000051.1 GCA_938014865.1 uncultured Fastidiosipila sp. | reverse complement strand
GTTAGTAGATGCTTTCATCGACTTCATCCACAACTCCACCGAAGGTCTGGAAGCTGTCCACATGGAAGGTGGTATCGTTGACGTAGACGCCGGTAAGCCCTGGGAAGAGCTCAAGGCCAACCACCCCATCGTTGACCAAGACAACAGTGCTATCCAGATTCGTACCGCCGGTTCTACCTCCGTTATTAAGACCTTGAACGCCGCTATCGACGCTTTCAAGCCCTTAGCCGGTAATGTTGAATTCGTTTCCGACCACAACGGTTCCGGTGATGGTTTCAAACGTACCTTAGGCGAAGAGAAAGACGGTGCAAACGGTGCTGATATCGGTTTCGCTTCTCGTGAATTCAAAGACGATGAAGATGTTTCTCAAGGCGCTTACACCGGCGAATATGCTCAGGACGCCGTGGTTGTAGTTGTTCAGAAGGACAACATGATTGAGAACTTAACCAAGCAACAAATCTTCGACATCTTCACCGGTGCCGTAACCGACTGGTCTGAACTGAAGTAGTAATGTAAACCTGAGAGAAGATCCGGGGCTTTCAAAGCCCTCGGGTCTTTTCTTTAATCCTTGCATAGAGTAGGAGCATACAAGGCTTAGTCATTCCGATGATTTAGAAGGCTAGGCCTTTTATTCTGAAAAATTATAGAAATTTAACATTTCTCTTCTTTCACTCACTCAGGAAAGGAGTCGTACATGCCGGAACAAGAGAAAAACTTCAATGTGCGGGATAAGATAGACATGTCCCGGATCAAGAAGCGAGAGAGAACCGATAAGGTTTTTAAAACCATCTTCCTTATTGCGGGTATACTCTCCGCCCTTATGATTATCCTTATCTTTATCTTTGTAGGCGGTAAAGGCATCAAGCCTTTCTTACCGGGTTATGAATTCGGCCAACAGAATTTGGGAAAATTCTTAACCGGTATGACCTGGCGGTCCGACCAAAATCCTCCGGTTTACGGAGCGGCTTTTATTGTAGTAAACACCTTAATCTCGGCTTTTTTGGCGTCTGTGGTCTCTTTCCCGATTTCCGTTTTGACCGCACTTTTTATCGTTAAAATCGCACCGAAAAAATTAAGAGGCTTTTTTACGACCGTTGTCGAACTCCTGGCGGCCATCCCTTCCGTCGTCTACGGTGTTTTTGCGGCCGGTAAAATTACGAAAATGGTCAACAGCATGGCTCAGCATTTCGGCCTGACGACCCACGGAGGCCTATCCCTGCTGACCGTTTCGATACTTTTGGCCATCATGATTTTTCCCACGATTACTTCAATGGCCATCAATGCCATCGCCGCCGTGGACAAAAACCTGGAATTGGGTTCTTTGGCCCTGGGGGCTTCTAAAACACAAACCAACTTCAAAGTTGTCTTAAGTGCGGCCAAATCCGGTATCTTTGCCGGCTTAATCTTGGGCTTGGGCCGTGCCTTCGGTGAAGCGACGGCCGTTTCCATGGTCGCCGGCAAGGCGATGACCGGACCGACCTGGAACCTCTTCGACATCACCCGAACCCTCACGTCTACTATGTTGTCCGGACTGAAAGAAACGGTCGGTCTGGATTATGACATTCGTTTTTCAGTCGGCATTGTGCTGATGATCCTGGTCTTGCTGACCAACCTTCTGATTCAGTTTGCCAAACGCAAGGTGGGAGGTGTCAGCAATGACTGATACAAAAGAAACCATCAAAAAAAATGTCAGCCGGGGCATGACCCCCGCAAGGCGGGCGGCCGACGGCTTCAAAAACTTTCTGACCTATTTATCGACGGGCCTGTCCGTCTTTGTACTCGGTGCGGTTTTTGTCTTCGTCTTCACCCGCGGCTGGTCCACCCTGAACTGGGACATGATCAAAGGCGATTACTGGGGCGGCAACTTCAGCACCTATTTCACGCAGGCTGAACCCTCTGATTTTGCGCCGCCGCAGGATCTGGCGGAGGATGAACACTATTCCACCCGTTACGGCTTTGCGGTAAGAGATACGCAGAATCATGAAAAAAAGCACATCATGCTGCTGACCCGCCTGGAGGATGCCTCGCCTCTGCATGACGCATTAAACAGCACGGCCGGTCCCGACAAGGACAAGCCGCTGCCGCCTCCGATCGGGGCCGAAATCCGCAAGTTTACCTATATCAATGAAGCAGGCGAAGAAAAGAGCGCCGGCCTTCTGGCCAAAGAAGACGGGGCCGCCATGGTGGAGACCCTGGACACAAAGAGCACGGGGCTTGCGGGCATGAGCTACCAGAGTCAGGGCGGCGGCATCCGCGGTTCCCTGCAGGCGACCTTGATGCTGATCGGCATGACCTTGCTGATCGCTCTGCCGATCGGGGTTTTTGCCGCGATTTATCTGCATGAAATTGCCGGGAAGACCAAACTGACCGACGCCATCCGTTCGTCGATCGAAATGCTCAACGGCGTCCCTTCGATCGTCTTCGGCCTGATGGGCATGACGGTCTTCTTCCCGATCACGGCCTTCTTCGGCGCGACGACACCGAATGTTCTGCTTGGCGCGTTCACGATGGCGGTCGTGCTTTTGCCGGTGATTATCCGGCAGACGGAAGAAGCGCTGATCACGGTTCCGGATTATCTTCGCATGGGTTCGCTTTCACTCGGGGCGACGAAAACGCAGACGATCTTTAAAGTTGTCCTGCCGAATGCGCTGCCCGGTATTTTGAGCGCAACGCTTTTGTCGGTCTCCCGCATTATCGGCGAATCGGCCGCCCTTATTTATACGATGGGAACCTTCGTTGTAGACCGGCCGGAAATGACCGGGCGGGCCACGACGCTGGCCGTACAGATTTGGTCGACGATGAGCGGCGAACAGCCGAACTTCGAGCTGGCTTCCGCGATATCGATTCTGATTTTGGTGATGGTCTTGATTTTGAACCTCTGCGTCAAGCTGATCAGCCACCGTTTAAATAAAAAATGGAGTGTATAAAGATGAAAAATATGAACACGGCTGTAAAAGCGGAAGAAAAAGCCCCCGCAAAAAGGCAAGCGGAAGCAAAAGCCCCCGCCGAAACAGCGGCGGAGGAAAAGGCGTCCGTCAAAACGCAAGCTGCGGCGGAGCAGGAAGAAGAGCCGAGCCGCGATAAGCTTTCGAGCGGCGGGATTATGTTCCGCCTGAAAGATCTGAATGTTTATTATGATGATTTTCATGCGCTCAAAGATATAACGATGGATATACCGGCCCGGCAGGTGACGGCGCTTATCGGGCCTTCCGGCTGCGGCAAGTCGACCTTGCTGCGCTACTTCAACCGCATGAAAAGTTAAGTCCGGTTAGTCGTTTAGCAGGGCATAATTATACGAAAATT
>CALLQJ010000050.1 GCA_938014865.1 uncultured Fastidiosipila sp. | reverse complement strand
GAGAAAGGCGGGTTCGCGTCGCCCCGGACGCCGGCAATCGTAATGGTTACCGGTTCAGCGAGCGGGAAATAATCGCCCTCATCGCCCTCGGCCAGGTCTTCATCATCCTTGCCTTCTTCTGTCTTTTTCGGCTCATCCTCTTTTTCAGGCTGAGTCTTCTAATTTTGACTATCCAGCTTCTCTGTTTCTTTTTCATCATTGCCGTTCTTATTGCATCCGGCAAAGACGGAAACAGCAAGCACGAGACTCAGTCCGCTGAGCAGCATCTTTTTTGCTTTCATACTAATACTCCTTCTATTATTTTTCTCAATCGCCCCATTGACGACTGTCAAAATCTTTTCTTCTCTTTATTATGATCTTATTGCTTTTTCTTTGTTCTTTTCTTCTGCCGCTCCTGCCGCTTTGCTGTTTACAGAAGCTTTTGCTTCTAAACACTCCGGCAGGCGATTCCGGCACCCTTTTTCGGATCAGCCTTTCACGGAACCGATCATGACACCCTTGATAAAGTATTTCTGGATGAAGGGGTAAAGCAGCAGCACCGGCACGCTGGAAACGATCATGACGCCGTACTTCATCGCTTCGGCCAGCTTCATCTGCGCATTGAGCTCTTCAATATCAATCGTGTCTTTCTCGATCATCTGCGTCTGAATCAAAATCGAGCGGATGACCATCTGCAAAGGATACTTTTCCGGCTTATCCAGGTAAATCAAACCGCGCATGTAATCGTTCCAGTGTCCGACTGCATAGTATAAAACCAGTACGGCGATAATCGCCTTGGACAGCGGCACGACCATGTAGCCGAAAAAGCGGAACTGGGAACATCCGTCGATCTGAGCGGCTTCTTCAAGTTCTGAGCTGATATTGCTTTCCAAAAAGGTCCGGGCGACGATGACGTTGTAAACGCTGATCGCACCGAGGACGATCATGACCCAGAAGGTGTCTCTGAGGTTGAGCTTATTGACCAGAATATAGGTCGGGATCAGACCGCCGCTGAAATACATGGTAATCAGCAGGATGGTCATAATCGTTTTGCGTCCCGAGAAATACTTTCTCGAAAGCGGATAGGCAATCATCATGGTCAAGGTGACGTTTAAAAGCGTCCCCGTTGTCGTATACAGAATAGAGTTTAAATAACCTCTCCAGATGGTATCTTCCTGAAAAATCCGGACATAGGATTTTACATTAAGGCCTTTCGGCAGGAGGGCCGTTTTCCCGGTAAGCACCGCGTAAGGATCCGAGAAGGATGCGATGACGATGAAGTACAGGGGGTATAGAACAATCAGCATGAAGAATCCGAGCAGGATATAGGTGACCGTGTCAAAGATTTTATCTTCATGGCTCTTTTTGATTTTTTTGCCTTCTTCAACTTTAGCTTTAGCCATCTTCTTTTCCTCCTTCCTTACCAGAGACTCGTTTCGCTGAGTCTGCGGCTGATTCCGTTCACGGTCAGAATCAAGATGATATTGACGACCGTATTAAATAATCCGATTGCGGTTGAGTAGCTGAACTGCGCATCAATTAAACCTACCTTATATACATAGGTGGAAATAATCTCAGACGCCGTAATATTCAAAGGATTCTGCAGGAGGAAGGCTTTCTGGAAGCCGACGTCCATGAAACGGCCGGTCCGCATGATGAAAAGAATTACGATGGTCGGCAGAATCGAAGGCAGGTCGATATTAATAATGGTCTGAAAACGCGTTGCGCCGTCAATTTTCGCCGCCTCATAAAGTTCCGGATTAATCGCGGAAAGTGCGGCAATGTAAATGACCGTATTCCAGCCCGTGTTCTGCCAGATGCCGGACCAGACGAAGATGTCGTAAAACAGTTCCGGCTTGGCCATAAAGAAGACTTTCTCGAAACCGAGCTTCGCCAGCATATTGTTGACAATACCGGTATTCGGTGAAAGGAAAAGCGTAATCATCGAACACAAGACAACGACCGATATAAAGTGCGGTGCGTAAATGACCGTCTGCACGGTTTTCTTGAAACGCATGTTCTGCGTCTGATTCAAAAGCAGTGCGATGATAATCGGAAAAGGAAAACCTGCCAGCAAGGAATAAAAACTGATGCCGAGCGTATTTTTCAGAACGGTCTTAAACTGCGGTGAGTTGAAGAAACGTCTGAAATGCGCCAGGCCTACCCAGGGGCTGCCCCAGATTCCTTTCCCGGCTGAGAAGTCCCTGAAGGCGATTTGTACACCGTACATGGGCCCGTAATTAAATATGAATACAAAGATCAGTGCCGGCACGCAGAGCAGATACAGCTGAATATCTCTTTGAAACGTTTTCTTGAACCGTTTACTGCGTGAGTTGCGGGCAAGAGAAACTTCATTTTTGCCTTTCATCTTTTTCACCTTTCCGTGGTCTTGCGACCTGATCTGAGCAAAGAGAAAAAAGCCCTCTTGCTCCCGTTGAGTTAAATTTAGAATAACGGTTTGTAAACGGCTTGTATACATTCCGTTCTTTTTTAATGTGCGGTTTTTTTATTTTTAGGGCATTTTGCATAATTTAAATGGCATACTTGGATGTTTTGCACTAATCGGGCTTTTATTATTGTGTATAATGACAGCAGGGATTTTTTCGAAGGAGGATGCCGCATGCAGCAAAATATTCTGCTTATTATCTGTGATCAATTATCCGCACTTGCCCTCAGGTGCTACGGCAGCCGCTGTGATAAGACGACATTTATCAACGAGCTGGCCCGGGAAGGCACGAGGCTTGAGAATGCTTACTGCACGACGCCTTTGTGCCAGCCATCACGTGCCTCTTTCTGGAGCTCACGCTACCCGCATGAAACCGGCGTGACCTCTAACCTTCGGGACTTAGGGTTTCCCGCCCTGTCTTCGGAGATCAAGACCTTGGGCGAACGTTTTTCCGAAGCGGACTATCAGACCTGGCATTTCGGCAAGGAACATGATTACGGTGCCCTTCGAGGCTTTGAACGTTTCCCGTCCGAAGAACGGGTCATCCCGAGGGAGGATCCGGCCATCAATCTGGCGTATGAAACATTTTTGGATATCGATACAACGGAAAAAGTCTGCGCTAAGTTAGGCTCCGCTGAAGCAAAAGAGGGGCCTTTTTTCCTGACCGCGGACCTGCAGAATCCTCATAATATCTGTTTTTATGTCGGCGAAAATACCGACGGCTGCCGGGACTTTCAGGGAGACCCGGAACTTCCGGAGCTTCCCGATAATTTCCGTACGGAGGACATGGCGGAGCGCCCCGGATTTATTCAATATCTCTGCTGTGCACACCGCCGCCTGCGTCAGGCCTCGCATTGGAGCGAAGACGACTACCGGCATTATCTTTATGCTTACCATCATTACCTCTCCCGTGTAGACCGGCAGATCGGGGAAATTCTCCGGAGCCTCAGGGAGAACGGACTGGAAGACAATACCTTAGTTGTCTTTGCCGCAGATCACGGTGAGGGTATGGCCGCGCACGGCCTGGTCACGAAATACGGGAATTTTTACGAAGAAACCGTCCGGGTGCCTTTTATTTTTAAAGGACCGGATATCCCCGCCGGCCGCACGCTCAAAGGTCTTGCCTCGCTTCTGGATTTAAAGCCGACCCTGCTGGCCGCAGCCGGACTGGAACAGGACGCGGAAGACCGCGGCTTTAACCTCTACCCGAGCCTGACGGATCCGTCCTCCGCCGGCAGCCCCGATGCTTATATTGTCTCGTGCTGGGAAGATGAGTTTTCCGGCTATACCGTTCCGGGCAGAATGTATCGCTTTGCCGATTATAAATACATTGCCTACCGGGATTACCTTGAAGCGGAAAGTGATGCAGTAGGGCTCTGTGAAGAATTTTACGATCTGAAAGAAGACCCGGGCGAAAAACACACGCTTATAAACGATCCGGACTATCAAAGGCTCATCGCTTATGCCCGCCGGGCCCTTAAGGCGCATTGCGAGAAGAGCGGGGATCCCTTTTTCACGGAGGATCCCGACTACGATCGCAAGGCGTACCGGCAGCATCAGCCGGGCTACTGCCATCACGAAGGCTTGAGTGCGGTGGAAATTCATGTCCAAAACAGAAAAAAGTCCTAAACGCCGCGGCCGCGGCAAATACCAGCTTCTGATGCAGGGCGTTATTTTAGCCCTGCTCTTTGCCGCTGCCTTTATTCTGCTTTTCTTCTCGGCCTCCTATGTCCTGCAGAAGAACCGCAGCAATTGGGAAGCGCAGCAGCAGCGCATGGCCTGGTATGAGCGAAACGGCTTCCGGACCCGCATCCGGATGATCAATACGGAAATCGAAGCCTTGACCGCCGATGCGGACATATTGACCTTTGCCGAAACCGAGGCCCCCTATGCCTACTCGACGATCCGGGCTTTTCGCAAGTTATATCAAAACACGACCTTTTTCTCCGCCGGCCCTTCTGCCCTTCAGATGAGCAGCTCCTATCCCGAATCCCGCGTCGTCGGATCCGACGGGACCATGAGCAAGGAAGAGTTTCTCCGGCATGAACTGCGCCTGGACCGGAAGCAAAAGGCGGAGTTTGCGGCTTTTATCGACGATCCGAATCAGAATTTCTACCAGACCGCCCTCAGCAATGCGGACGGCAGCTTCCGGGAGCTGCTGCGCTGTTACCGGCGGAGCACCCCCGGCTATGATCTCTTTTTCTTTTCCCGTCTGAGGCCGGGCTTTTTTCTGGAATACCACCATGATCTGCCCTTTATTCTGCTGGAACAGGACGGCACGGTGCTGGCGATGCAGAATGCCTCCGGTTTATGGGAAAAGACCTCCGAGCTTTTTTCGGAATTGGACGCTTCAGAACTCGATATGCTTTTGAGCAGTCAGGAACCGCTGATACGCGAGGGGCCGGAGCGGACGCCGATGGTCATCTACAGTTTGCCGGATACCTCCCTGAGCATGGTGATTTATCCGGGCGAGATGCCGAAGATTGCCCCGTACCTGGTTCTATTATTCATGGCTTTTATTCCGCTGCTTATCCTCTTGGCCGTCTTTTTAAGCCGGACCATCAGCCGGCAGCTTTATAAGCCGATCGAAATGGCGCTGGGGCCGCTGCAGGATGAGGCGGCCGAAGACGAGGCCGGCAGCGAGACGGAAGAAAGAGCCGAGAAAGAAGAGGACAGCGCCAAGTCCGGCCGCCTTGATGAGCTCGAACTGATTACCCGGCGCCTGGAAAACTACCGGAGGATCACAGACGATCTCGATGCCCTGCAGAAAGAACAGGCGCTTTACCGGGACCGGGACTTTTACGCGAACCTGCTCGAAGGCTATGTCCTGCCGCAGTACCGGGACAGTGCTTTGTTTCAGGCCATCGAAAGCGGCCGCCATACTGTGGCGGTGCTGAATTTTTCCGAAACCGGCTCCGGCGGCTCCGGTGAAAACATCGTGATATACCAGGAACTGCAGACGGCCTTCAGCAGCGAAACGGACTGCCGCATGATTAATGACGGGGTGCTGCGTTTTACGCTGATTTTT
>CALLQJ010000049.1 GCA_938014865.1 uncultured Fastidiosipila sp. | reverse complement strand
GCGACCACCGAGATCTACACTCTTTCCCTACACGACGCTCTTCCGATCTGAAGCGTCCCGCAGAACAAAAGCCCTCAGAGAAAAAAGCGTTTTCCGTGACGGAGCCCAATCTCTTCTGGGCTTCGATTTTGGCGATCATCACGCAGATTGTAAGTTTCGGCATTATCCAGGGCTTCGCACCCCGCTATGCCGCAGAACTGGGAGCGGGGACCGAGTGGATCGGCAATATGGCGACCTTAAGTCACATCGCAAAAGCCGTCGGCATCCTCTTATGCGGGCAATTCCTGATCCGCCGGGTCAGTCCGAGAAAGCAGCTGCTTGCGTCTTTAGTCATCACGGCGCTTCTGCTCTTCCTGATGCCGCAGCTCAGCCTGCCGTGGCTGATCCCGCAGCAGATGCTCCTCAACGCCTCACTCGGGGTACAGATGATGTTTTATATGGACCAGGCGACCTCAAAAGCCTGCCCCGAGACCCGAAGCACTGCGATGGGTTTCTTTCAGGCGGTCTACAGCGTCGGTCTGATGCTGGGCCCGATCATCGTCGGCAAGATGGCCGAACGCTTCGACTTCAAAAGCAGCTTCATCACCTTAGGCGTCCTCACGCTCGCAGCGCTTGTCCTGGCCCTGCTGAAACTGCCCGCCCGGGAATGGGAAGGCCGCTGACGCATTTTTAAATATGTGTTTTCCGGAAGCGCTTTTTCCAGGCTTTGCCGGTCGGCGTCACGGCCAGCCCGCCGTCGGCGGTTTCGCGCACGTTTTGCGGCATATTGAGCCCGATGGCGTACATCGCAGCGATGACTTCATCAGGCGGGATCCTGCTTTCCACCCCGGCCAGGGCCAGTTCGGCCGCCGACAAAGCGATCGAAGCCCCGCCCGCGTTCCGCTTGATGCAGGGCACTTCCACCAGCCCCGCTACCGGATCGCAGACCAGGCCTAGAAGATTTTTCAGGGCAATGGCCAAGGCTTCGCCCGCCTGCTTCGGGCTTCCGCCGGCCAGTTCACAGGCCGCTGCGGCCGCCATGCCCGCCGCCGAGCCGATCTCTGCCAGGCAGCCGCCCGCCGCCCCGGAAATCGACGCATTATTGGCAATGAC
>CALLQJ010000048.1 GCA_938014865.1 uncultured Fastidiosipila sp. | reverse complement strand
CGCATTCCGCATGGTCGGTTATTCACATTCCCTAGCTTGCCCGAATATGATTCTCAACAGCATTGTCGCGGATACCCTGGAAATTGTTGCCGACCGTCTCGAAGCGGCGGATGATTTCAAAGAGGCGCTGAATGATTTAATCGTCTCGGTGATTTCGGAACATAAACGCATTATTTTCAACGGAAATTCGTATTCCGAAGCCTGGAAAAAAGAAGCCGGACGCCGCGGGCTCATCAACTGGCCGGGCAGTGCCGAAGCCTTGTCGCATTATACGGATAAGAAATTTGTCGAGATGTTCCGCCGGCAGAAGGTGCTCTCTGAAGAAGAGCTTCAGATGCGCCGGGATGTCCTCCTGGAAAATTACTCGAGCAGCATCCGGATAGAGGCTTTGACCATGCTTGAGATGGCCAATCGTGCCATCATTCCTCAGGCGCTGCAGTATCAAAAAGAATTGGCGCAGACAGTGGTCCTGAAATCGTCGGCGGTAAAAGGCATTGATGTCAAAACCGAAAGCACCCTTCTGCAGGATATTTCGGCTTTGACGTCTAATTTATATGAAACGATGCAGGTCCTGAACCGGACGCTGCGTCAGGTGCCGCAGGACAAAGACCCTTATGCCGCCGCATCTTTTTATTACGATACGATTCTGCCCCTGATGCGGAAAATGCGCAGCTATGCGGATAAGATCGAATTGATCGAAGGGGAGGATTACCTCCCCTATCCCTCCTATCAGGATCTTTTGTACAGTGTCTACTGAGTATCGGACGCGGGGAAGGTCCCGGATGCCGCTTTACGCATTGTCTTTTGCTTTTTTCCTGTACCGGAGAAGTTCGCTGATCTCTTCGGCGTCAAGCTCCAGGCGGTCAAAAATATCCGGCCTTTTTTCCAGGGTTTCGTTCAAGCCGTCCAGGCGTTTAAACGCCGCAATTTTAGCGTGGTGGCCCTGCTGCAGCACCTCCGGCACCTTTTTTCCCTGCCAGACCGGAGGCCGGGTATACTGCCTGGCCTCCAGGCGGCCCGCATAGTGCGACTCGTCTTTATAGGCCGAATCATCCGGCAAAAAGCCCGGCAGCATTCTGCAGACGGCGTCGAGCACCGTCAGGGCGGCCAGCTCTCCGCCGCTTAAGACAAAATCCCCGATTGAGAGTTCTTCATCCGTCATTTCGGAAATGACGCGCTCATCGACGCCTTCGTAATGCCCGCAAAGCAAAATCAGATGCTCATACTTCAGGTATTCACGGGCGATGCTTTGATTAAAGACGCGGCCTTTCGGAGACAAATAGATAAAACGTCTTTTTTCCCTCGGAATATCCGCTCTGTCCCGGCAGGCTTCCAGGAAACTGTCCCGGATCGGATCGCACATCATCAGCATGCCTTTGCCGCCGCCGTAAAGCGTATCGTCCACATGCCCGTAGCTGTCGACGGCATGCTTGCGGATCTGCCGGCAGCATTGTGAAAACACGCCGCGCTCCTGCGCTTTTTTCAGCATGCTGCTTTCCAGATAAGGTTCTATTGCTTCGGGGAATAAGGTTAAAATATCAAAATGCATTTCAGTCGTATCAGTCGTAAATTTCCCAGAGGCCTTCCGGAAGGTCGACCTTGATGATTCCTTTTGAGAAATCAACGGATAGTACATTTTCTTTGGTAAAGGGCAAAAGCAAATCTTTTTTGCCCTTTCTGGCAATAAAGAGGATATCCTGAGACGGATTTTCTGCCGCGTCCTTTAAGGTCCCGATCAGCCCGCGCAGCTTATCGTAAACCTTCATATTCAGAAGGTCGGCGAGAAAGTACTGATCTTTTTTGAGAGGATAGGCCTCTTCCCTGGGCACGGCCAGAAAGACGCCTCTGAGCTTCTCGGCAGCACTGCGGTCCCGAATGCCTTCAAGCTTTATGATCGAATGATCGGCGCCTCTCAGATTGAGAATATGCCGTTTGCCGAGCAGCGTCTTCTCATCCGGCGCAAAAAGAAAAACTTCCGCCAAACCCGCCAGACGATCCGGCAGGTCAGACAAAAGTTTCACTTTCAGCTCTCCTTTGACCCCGTGAGGGGCTCTCAGGACAGCGACAAATAAATAATCCTGCAAAGGCTCAGCCATAGGAACTCAGTCCACAATATCGACGGCTACACGGCAGCCGCAGCGGCTCGCTTTTGCTTTCATGATGGAACGGATAGCCTGGGCTCTTCTGCCGCCTTTGCCGATGACAC
>CALLQJ010000047.1 GCA_938014865.1 uncultured Fastidiosipila sp. | reverse complement strand
AAACTGTTCAGGACGTAAAGGCTGCAAAGGGGAATTCCGGCGGCTTCAAGTTTTTTGTATCCGCCCTGGAAGCGCTTTTCTACCGCGATGCCCGCACCGACGACTTCGGCACCGGCGTCCCGGCAGAGACGGATCAGTCCGCCCAAGGCTTCGCCCCGGGCCAGGAAATCATCCACGATGAGGACACGGTCTTCCGGCCCCAAAAGGTAATCGGATAAAGTCAGGGGAAAGTACTCCTCCTTGGTATACGAATAGGCCTCGCTCATGTAATAATTTTTCCCGATATTAAGCGGGATTTTCTTTTTGGCGAAAACGGCCGGAACACGCAGCACCTGCGCTGTGACAAAGGCCAGGGCAATGCCCGACGCTTCGATGGTCAGGACCTTCGTGACCTTGTCCTCCGAAAAAACCTCGGCAAAGGCTTCTCCGATCGCTTCGTAAAGCGGAATGTCCATCTGCTGATTCAAAAAACGGTCGGTCAGCAAAATCTGGCCGTCCGCAAGTTCTGCCTCTTCGGCAATCTTTCGGGCTAATAGGCTTCGGGCTCGGCTTAAGGCTGTCATCGTCTGCTCCTGTCTGCTATCGTTATAGGCAGTATATACCGAAAGAGGAGGAAGCGAAACGCCGGCATTTTCCGGCAAGAAAAGCCCGGCTTCCGCCGCATTTTTTCCGTCTCTTGTTCATTCCTCACAGCAGGAAGAGAAAAAGTGAATAAAAATACAGAACAATACATGATATTCGCATAAAGCCCTTGAATAATTCATTTCAGCGTGTATAATGGCGCATACATGAAAGGGGAAAAAGCCAGATGAAAAGCATGAAAAGCATGAAAAATATTGTCAAAAGCCTTCTTGCAGCTGCCCTGGGCCTGAGCCTTGTTTTCGGACTCGCGGCCTGCAAGGATAATGAGGAGAAGGAATCAGAGATCGTCATCAAGACCGTAGACGATCTTAAAACGATGAATCTTTCCGCCCAGCGCGGCACCGTCGGCCAGGAAATCGCGGAGGATCTCCTGGGGGATCAGAGCGAAAAGCTTCTGAAAACCTATGAAAAATATGCCGACGCCATTCAGGCGCTGAACCAGGGCAAGGTGCAGGCCGTTATTATGGACGAAAAACCGGCCTCGAACTTTGTCGCGAAAGACGACTCGCTGGTCATCATGGATCCGCCGATTCAGGAAGAAAATTACGCGATCGGGATCAAAAAGGGCAACAGCGACATGCTGGATGCCGTGAACGGGACGATCGAGCGGATGCTGGCGGACGGAAGCCTTGAAGAACTCGTCAAAAAATACGAAAATATTGACGACGTCAAAGCCTCGGACATTGACCTCAATGAAGGCGCTGCGGGCGGCTCCCTGATTGTCGGCACGGAGGCGGGCTTTGCTCCTTATGAGCTCAAAGTCGCAGACGGCTATATCGGCATTGATATTGAACTTTGCGCCGAGATCGCAAAAGATCAGGACAAGGAGCTGGTCATCAAGGATATGGCCTTTGACTCCCTTCCGGCGGCCTTGAATGCGGGGCAGGTGGACCTGATCTGCGCCGGAATTACCGTAACGCCCGAACGGGAAGAGAACATGGATTTTTCCGCGACCTATTTTGAAGGCGCCAAGCAGGTGGCGGTAGTATTGAAGAGTGAATATGAGGGTGAATGAAAAAAATCCTAAATTAAAAAAGACCGTGACGGTGCTGGTATGCGCCGTCCTTTTGCTGCTGATGCTTTTGCCCGGGAGTATCTTCCGGGCGGCGTCCTGGCAGGAGCTGGCGGAGCGTTTCCGGCAGAACTTTATCGTAGACCGGCGCTACATGCTGATCATCAAGGGCCTGAAAAATACCTTGCTGATCACGGCGGGCGCGACCTTATTAGGCATCGTGATCGGACTCGTGCTCTCCTTGATCCGTGTGGCGTATAAGGCGGGCGCTAAGGTCAGCATCCTGAATGAGATCGCCAATGTCTACGTCACCGTGATCCGCGGCACCCCGATGATGGTGCAGCTGATGATCTGGAACTTTACGATCTTTGCCTCGGTCCGTGACCTTAATGTGGTGGCGGTGGCAACCCTCGCCTTCGGGGTGAATTCCGGCGCTTATGTGGCCGAGATTTTCCGGGCGGGGATCGAAGCAATTGATAAGGGGCAGATGGAAGCGGGCCGTTCTCTGGGCCTGAATTATTGGCAGAGCATGCAGAAAATCATTCTGCCGCAGGCCATGAAAAACTCCCTGCCGGTATTGATTAATGAATTTATAAGCCTTTTGAAAGAGACCTCGATTGCCGGCTATATTGCCGTGGATGAACTCACAAGAGCGGCTCAGAATATTCAGTCCATTACCTTGGAATCGAGTCAGCCGCTGATTATGGCCGCTTTGATTTACCTGGCGATTGTCCTGGCGCTGACGGCCGTGATGTCGAAGGTGGAGCAGAGGCTTAAAAGGAGTGAACGCTGATGAAAGATGAGAAAAGAGAGAAAACGGACGTCATCTTGCGCGTTCGCAATCTGAAAAAACAATTCGGGGAGCTGGAAGTATTAAAGGGCATTTCCTGCGACATTCACCACGGCGAGGTGCTGGTGGTGATCGGCCCTTCCGGTTCGGGCAAAAGCACTTTCCTGCGCTGCCTGAACCGCCTGGATGAACCAAGCTCGGGCGAGATCTTCTTCCATGATCAGGAAATTACTTCGCCCGATTGTCCGATCAACGAAGTACGTCAGAAAATGGGCATGGTTTTCCAGCATTTTAATTTGTTCCCGCATCTTACGGTCCGGCAGAATATTGCCCTCGCGCCGGT
>CALLQJ010000046.1 GCA_938014865.1 uncultured Fastidiosipila sp. | reverse complement strand
CATGAGGCCAGGAGCATGGAAGAATCCGTTTTGCTCCTGCAGCTTGCCACCAACAATGCCCTCAGGGTATTGAAGGTGGAGGATATCACGGCCTTTGTTAAAGACTATCTTCTGCATCTGCGCCGCAGAAGGAGCGATCTGCTTCGTGAAATAAGAGAGGCGGAAAGCGTGGATGATGCGCTTTATGAAAAAATTCAGGCAGATTTCAGCGACTATGTCAGCATCTGGAAACGGAATGCCTGACGGAAAGGGGCATGCTGACGCTTTATGCCGCAGTATAATGATCTGAAAAAAAGAATTAATGCGATTCGCGAGATCCGCAAAATGACCAAGGCGACCGGTTTGATATCGGCGGTCAGGATGCGTGATGCCCGTGAGCAGGAAGCGGCAACCCATCCGTTTATCACGCACTGCGCCCTGACGATCGCGGAAATTTTCAAGCGCTCGCCCGACCTGATCCGCAAGCTTTTGAATTTCGGAGACTTTGACAAAAATGAGCCCTATCCCATCAAGCTCTACCTGCTGACGGGGGATAAAGGGCTTTCCGGCGATTTCAATGATGAAATCGTCAAGCTGGCGGAGCGTCTGGCCGGGGCCCGTCTTAAAACGCTTAAAGAAGAGGGCTATCAGGATGTCCGCATTGAATGCAAATTCTGCGGGAAAATGGGTCCGGATCTTCTGCGCAGCCCGGAACTTAAGGTGAACCGCGATTTCCGTTTTTCCATCGATCATCCGAGCTATTATCAGTCCATGGATTTAGCCGAACTGGTCTACAGAGAAGCAAAAGCCCGGGAAGCGGCGGAGATTTATTTTGTTTACTGCCGTTTGGATACCGCGATTACCGTGGAACCCGGCTACACCCGTATTTTCCCTTTGGATGAAGAAGGGATGCACTGGCTGAGCCAAAGCCGGGCGGAACGAGAGGCCGCGCGCAAGGCGAAAGGGGAGCAGAGACGGCGCTTTGACCGGGACTTTTCGAAAGCCACGGGCATCAGAGCGCGCCGCAATGATTATGAAGAACGCAGCATCGGCGCACACGGCGACGACCTGCTTCTGCCCTTTGCGTTTGCAGGCGATGAAGACAAGGTGATCAGCTATCTGGTCGGCACGTATCTGGACGCGCTGGTCTACGGTCTCCTGACGGAGAGCTATGCCAGTGAGCAGCTTTCCAGGATGACCTCTATGGATGCCGCCACAACGAACGCGGACAGTCTTCTTGAAGAGCTGATCCGGGAAAGAAACCGTTTCAGACAAAAAGAGATCACCACGGAAATCACCGAAATTGTCGGCGGGGCAGAAGCGATACGCAAAGGAGAACAGTAAGATGAAAGATCTTTGGGTAGAAGTAAAAAATAAAAAAAAGGACAGCAGCGCGGAAGTCTTCGGAAAGGTAACGGAAATTACCGGGCCTGTGGTCCGTGTGAAATTTCCGGCCGATGCGATCCCGCATATCCATGATTACCTGCTGACGGAAACACAAGGCAGCAAGTCCCGGGTCGGCCTGGAGGTCATGAGCGATGAAGGCGAAGGCTATGTCCGCTGCATTGCCTTTGATGAGACAGACGGACTCGCCCGCGGCAGCAAGGTCCGGGCGACGGGCGGCCCTTTGGAGGTGCCGGTCGGTGAAAAAACACTCGGACGTCTTTTCGATGTGCAAGGCCGTGTGATTGACCACGGCCCGCAGCCGGAAGACTGCGAGACCCGGCCCATCCACCGCGAGGCTCCCGGTTTTACCCAGCAAAGTGATGCCGATACCATCCTTGAAACAGGCATTAAGGTGCTCGATCTGCTGCTCCCTTATAACCGCGGCGGCAAGATCGGACTTTTCGGCGGCGCCGGTGTCGGCAAGACCGTGCTGATCCTTGAACTGATCCGCAACATTGCCCGCGAACATGAAGGCTACTCCGTCTTTACGGGCGTGGGCGAGCGTTCCCGTGAAGGCAATGACCTCTGGCTGGAAATGAAGGCATCGGGGGTTCTTCAGAACACCACGATGGTCTTCGGACAGATGAACGAGACGGCCGGCACGCGTATGCGTGCGCCTCTCAGCGGGCTGACCATGGCGGAGTATTTCCGCGATGAGAAAAAACGTGACGTTCTTTTGTTTATTGATAATATTTACCGCTTTATCCAAGCCGGTTCGGAAGTTTCGGCGCTGCTCGGCAGAATGCCTTCGGCCGTCGGCTATCAGCCGACCCTGGCCGATGAAGTCGGGCGTCTGCAGGAGCGGATCACCTCCACAAACAGGGGATCGGTTACCTCTATTCAGGCGGTTTATGTGCCGGCCGATGACCTGACCGACCCGGCTCCGGCTACGACATTTACGCATCTGGATGCCAGTACCGTGCTGTCCCGTGCCATTGTTGAACTGGGCATTTATCCGGCCGTGGATCCTCTGGCTTCTTCGTCGCGGATGCTCAGCCCCGATATTATCGGCGAACGGCATTATAATACGGCGGTCGCCGTCCAGCAGCTGCTGCAGCGCTATAAGGAACTGCAGGATATTATTGCCATTTTGGGCATGAACGAATTGGATGAGCAGGACCGCAGAACGGTGAACCGCGCGCGTAAAGTCCAGCGTTTCCTCTCACAGCCTTTCTTTGTGATGGAGGAGTCGAGCGGCTTCCCCGGCCGCTATGTCAAGCTCGAAGACAGCATCAATGCCTTCGAAGCCATACTCGGCGGTGAATGTGATGAAATCCCCGAAAAACACTTCTTCATGAAGGGCGGCATCGATGATGTCTATGCGGCCTTCAAAGCAGAAGCGTAAGCAGCACGGCAGGTGAAAAAATGGCGCATCAGGAAATAAAGGTACAGATCGTTACCCCTTACGGCATTTATTATGACGGCAGCTGTGAGCTGCTGGTTATCCCGACGTCTGATGGCGAGCAGGGGGTGATGTACGGCCATTCACCTTTTATTGCCGCCGTCTACCCCGGGCAGCTGAAACTGATTACGGGGGATAAGAAACGCATCGCTTTTGTGGCGGCCGGCTATGCAGAAGTCAGACGGCAGATTGTGGTCATTATCTGCAACGCGGCCGAATGGCCCGAGGACATCGACACAGAGCGGGCCCGGAAGGCCAAAGAACGGGCGGAGAAACGGCTCAGACAAAAGGAGCTTCCCGATTACATGCATCAGCGCGACCGGCATGCCGTCCGCCGGGCAAAGGCCAGGCTGAAAGTGGCGGAGGCGTATCAGAAATTAAAGGAAGAGCGCTGAGCCCGCTTCGGGCCGGCTTCCGGCCTGCCGCTTCAGCGCGCCTTTTCAAAAAGCCCGGAAACGAAAAATCAGTCCGCGGATTCTTATGCGGCATTCATCCGGCAGCAGATAATCTTCGTAACGGTAGAGCATACGTTCTTCTAAAAATACACTTTCCGTGCTGCTCAGAGCCTGGGCATAAAAAACACCGGCTCTGCGGCAGATTCTTAAGACGTTGCCGCTGCCTTCTTCCAGTCCTTCCAGGCAAAGATTCGCCTGATCCGGATCTGCTCCGATCAGGAATTCATCCGCTATAATCTGCCAGCTGGCTAAATTCCCGTCCTGAAGCGGCCGGTTTAATAAGCTGATCACGGCCGTTCGGATATTTCCCTTAGGGTGCAGGGCGGGAGCTTCTTGTGCATCAATCTCGCGTACGGCCGTATCAATCACGGGTCTGACCTTTTTTCGGGACAAAATAAAATAAGGCGAGGAAGGCCGGAATAAAAGGACAAACTGCCAGAGACAGCAGAGGCCGAGAAGACCGGTCAAAATCATCAGGACCGACAAAGAGAGCGGCCTGAAAAAGCGCTCTGCTGTAAAGATCACAAGCAAAATGATGATTTCCGCCGCTAAGAGAAGATAAGGCAGCGTCAGCAGACTGCGAAGGGAAAAGAGTCCTTTTTTCTCGGCGAAGGCAGCGAGCGCTCCGCTTTTGCTTCCGGCTCTGAGACGCGGCAAGCTTTTCCTTTTCCCGCGACGCTCCTCCAGATAGAGTCCGAGTGTCTCAGCGCCCCCTTCAGCCGCCGCCAGGAGAGCGGCATTGTCCTGCCTCAGGCGTTTCCCGGGACGGCATTTTATCAGCTGTTCACAGATCAGCCGGATCACTTTTTCTTCTTGCTGTTTTTCCGAAACGGCAGGCGTCCCGGATTCGGGATCTTCGGCAGCGACAAAGGGCAGACAAATGAGCTGAAGTTTTGCCTTCCCCTGCCTTGAGCCGGGCAGCAGGATGAAGACATCCTCTTCTTCCAGCTGAAGACAGCGGCGCGGAAGAAGGGAGTCTTTGAGCAGCATAAGGGCCCGGCAGAAGGCAGAGAGCAAAGCCTCTAAGCGCTCTGCCCTCTTTTCTCCTTCAAGATAGTCCGGCAAAGGACAAAGCCTTTCCGATTCATGCCGGAGGATCACATCGCGGCCGTTGCTGTGCAAGGTCCACGGGAGAAAATAGTCGCTGCCGCAAGCGCTGAGCCACTCTTGGATAAAGGGGGCAAAGGCTTCATTTTCACCTGCCCGGCAGAAGAAGCGGTACGTCCCGTCTTCGACGGACAGGTGATAAGGTTTTCGGCCGGCTTCTTTCATTGCAAAATCGTAAAGACGTTATTATCGGCAAAAACGGAACGAAAGAGCCGGTCGGCAAAGTCCCGCAGCTGTGCATTGAAAATAACGGCGACGGCCAGGACGACCGCGATGACAACGACGACTTCCAAAACCTGCGAGCCCTCCTCGTCGTGCAGAAAATCTTCGGCGGCCCGGC
>CALLQJ010000045.1 GCA_938014865.1 uncultured Fastidiosipila sp. | reverse complement strand
TGTAACGGACCTCTTTGGTCACGATTTGTTTTTCTTTGTCGTAAATCCGGTAAGGGGTCTCAATAAAGCCGTACTCATTGATCTTGGCATAGGTTGCCAAGGAGTTGATCAGGCCGATATTAGGACCTTCAGGGGTCTCGATCGGGCACATACGGCCGTAATGAGAGGTATGTACGTCACGCACTTCAAAGTTGGCGCGTTCACGGCTCAGACCGCCGGGGCCTAAGGCCGAAAGACGGCGCTTATGCGTCAGTTCCGCCAGCGGGTTGTGCTGGTCCATAAACTGCGAGAGCTGCGAGGAGCCGAAAAATTCCTTGATCGCCGCACTGGCGGGACGGGTATTGATCAGCTGCTGCGGCGTGATGGTCTCGGGATCCGCCATGGAACGCATTCTCTCTTTAATCACACGCTCCATACGGGTGAAACCGACCCGCATCTGATTTTGCAAAAGCTCACCGACGCAGCGCACACGGCGGTTGCCGAGGTGGTCAATATCGTCAAGATGGCCGATATGGTGATAAAGCCCTAATAAGTAACTGATGGATGCGATAATATCTTCGACCGCCAGATGCTTCGGGCAAAGGTCGTCTTTGCGTTCGTTAAGAAGCTCGTTGAGAAGATCGGCTTGTTCGTCTTCGGGAGCCGCCGATGCTTTTATCGCAATGCTGCGGATTTCATTCAGACGCACCATTTCGTGTACACCGTTTTCTTCCGGATCAACCTTGTCCAGAACGGAGGACGGGAAATAGTGGGAAAGATAAGGTTTTACATCCACACGGCTGTTGCCGATGACCCGGAAGACGCCTTCGCCTTCAGTCAGCATGTCGCCGACTTCGACCATCGGAATGACCGCGACTTCATTGATGCCGGCATTCTGAATTTCCCAGGCGGTGTCGCGGGAAATGATTTCGCCTTCCTCGGCTAAAATCTCGCCGTCTTCGGAAACGATCATCTCCGCTGCTTTATGGCCCGCAATACGGGACGCAATCGCAAATTTGCGGTTAATGGTAAAGACACCGACCTTGGCCAGGTCATAGCGGCGCGGGTCAAAGAACATATTGTTCAGCAAGGATTCTGCCCCTTCGGCCGAGACCGGTTCACCCGGACGCAGCTTGCGGTAAAGTTCCTGCAGACCCTCATCCCTGCTCTTGCTGTTGTCTTTGGCCAAAGTGGCCATGATGCGTTCGTCTTCGCCGAAAGTTTCAATGATTTCTTCGTCTGTGCCGTAACCCAAAGAACGCAGGAAAACCGTCATGGGGAATTTACGTGTACGGTCGATACGGATGGAAATGACATCATTTTGATCCGTTTCGTACTCAATCCACGCCCCGCGGTTCGGAATAATCTGCATTCCGTAGAGTTCTTTTCCGCTCTTGTTGTTCTTGACCGGTGTATAGTAAGCACCGGGCGAGCGCACGAGCTGACTGATGATGACGCGCTCGGCACCGTTAATAATGAAGGTACCGGTTTCCGTCATAATCGGGAAATCGCCGATAAAAATCATCTGTTCTTTTTGGACATTTGTCTTCTTATTATTAAGACGCACTTTTACCCGCAGCGGGGCAGCATAATTCGCATCACGATCCCGGCACTCGGGAATCGTGTAATTCGGATTATCCTTTTCGAAAACCGTCTCTAAAAATGTCAGTTCTATATTGCCGGGTTCATCGACAATCGGGGAAATGGTATCAATCACTTCCCGGATTCCCTCCGTCATGAACCATTCATAGGACTTTCTTTGGATGTCAACGAGATTCGGCATTTCGATGACTTCATCCAGTTTGGAATAAGACAGCCTCTCTGTGCGCCCGAAACGTTCAGGATGCAGCATAGTATGTATC
The DNA here is from genome assembly GCA_938014865.1 of uncultured Fastidiosipila sp. GTDB lineage: Bacteria > Bacillota > Clostridia > Saccharofermentanales > Fastidiosipilaceae > JAAYZH01. The sequence continues at coordinate 16,423 of CALLQJ010000045.1, read as the reverse complement.
ACCTCTTACAGAATACGGTTGGGACCGTTTTGTGCCGAACGGCACTTCTTACGACACGCAAACAGCCCTGTTTAATAGGGCTGTCAGTTAACCGATCATATCATCAGAAAAAAAGCGGGTCAACAAAAAAGCGATTTGTCAAGTCCTTTTCTATTTTTTGTAGATTTTCAGCCTTCTGACGAATTATTTTCTCCATTTTCACAACAAAAGGTTCATCAGGTGTTAAAAAAATGGCGATCTTTCAAAAAGACCGCCATTGCATTTTACAAGCTGCTTTTATTAAATTCCCGTTTTTATTATTTTCCCGTCATCCAGAAGCCGGGGCGCTTTTCTTCAAAAGCATAGTCATCGGATGCAAGCCAGCTGTCAAGATCCTTGCTGTAAGAATCCGCCTGCATCTTGTCTTCTATAATTCTGTCCTTGCTGCTCTGGTCATAAGTTTTTTCTACAAAGACCAGGTAGACCGCATAGTCCGTTTCAATGACTTTGCTCTTTTGCGTGCGCACATCCGGCGAGAGAATGTAGCTTAATACCTCTTCTTCAAAGGTATTCAGCTGATTGCTCACTACGCCTTCGTAGCGCTGCACCATCGATGCCTTCGGCACATTTTCTTCCGGCGCCTTTGCGGCATAGTCCGCATAATCCTCTGAAGACTTCAGCTCCTCGCCAAGTTTTTCCGCTTCCTGCTGAATGGCCGAGATCTGATCTTCCGTGAGATCTTTGCCCGCATCATCCCGTTTGGGGAAAACCGCAACATAGGCATCCGCCGTTTTGCGGCTGTCTTCATCCCGGGAGAGGAAATACAGAATTTTAAAATTATTCCCGGAAGCCAGAGAGGTAATATCCCCTTCTTTGCGTGCCTCATCCGTCAGCCAGTCTTTCCCTTCGCCTTCATTGATGATGCTGCCCGGTCTGTTTTTATAGGTATAAGAAGCTAAATCAAAGCCCTCCTCCTCGACGCCTTCTTCAACGAGCAAAGCGGCCAAGGCTTCGGGACTGTCCGCTTCTTCTTTGATTTTATCGGCAATCTTCTCGTAGTCTTTTTTCTTCTCATTAATTTCTTCCGCACTCAGATCATTGCCGTCTTCATCTTTCGTCGGGGTGCGCAGAACATAATTCAGATAGCTGTATAAATCGTAATCATCTTTATTTTCTTCATATTCTCTGGAAATATCCTCCGCCGTGATTTCATATTTATCCGGCGCTTCCCGGGAATATTTAGCCGCCAGCGTCTGTTTTTCCAGAATCTTGCGCAGGACATCTTCTTTCATGCCCTTCCCGTAAGCGGCTTCCAGGTAGACCTCAAAATCCAGAGGCGTGCCGATCTGAGCTTTGCGCTGCGCAAAGAAATTATCAATGCTTGCCTGCTCTTCTTCATCTAAGGTATAGCCGGCTTCCAGCGCCTTCTGACAGACAATATTCACTTCCTGCAGACTCTTCTCGGTCGACTCGCGGAAGAAATCGCCCCAGCTCATCTCCTGCCCGGTGATTTCACTTGAATCTTCACGCAGATTCAAAAGCCCGCCCCCGCCGAAATACTGATTATAGGTATTATAGGTGGAAAAATAAGAATAATTATATTCTGTCACCTTAATATCCGCATCTCCGACCTCGGCCGCATTTAAATAGCGCTGCGGCACACCGAGAAGCCAGGTAATATAAAATACCAGGACTAAGGCAAGCAGCACCGCAACGGCAATCCAGATGCCGCGCTTGCGTTTCTTCTTATCCTTGACCTTGATCGGTTTCTTGCTGCCGTCTTCATTGCGCAGGGCCTCGATTCTGGCCTCGCGTTCGGCACGGTACTGTTCTTTTTTAGATAATTCTTGTTTTTCCTTCTTGCTCATGGCTGTCTTTCCTGTTAAATAATAATGATCGGACAGTAGTCATCGCTCTTAAATTCCGTGTTCTTCCCTCTTATGAAAATTGCCGCCGCAAGGACCTTTCAGCCCTTGCTTCGGCCTTTTCTCATTTTGGCACATGCACAATGCTATCACACATAAGGGATAATTTTAATCGTCTGAAGCCGATCTTGATGATTCTTTTGTAAATTCTTCCTCATTTTCCTCATTTTCGGCGCCTTCTTCCCGCTCGCGGGCCTCCCGGTCACGACGCTCGCGCTCATCGCGTTCCTCCTGCTCTCTGACTTCTTCTTCATAGTCTTTAAGCGATTTATTGATGGTGAGCTGTACCCGGTCAATACGTTTATCATCCATACGGAGCACCGTAAAGGTCATATTGCGGTAATTGATCTCGGGATGTTCGTCATTTTCAGGGATGCGTCCTAACAGCGTAATGATCAGGCCGGCAATGGTGTCATAGTCTGCCTTCTCGTCTTCCGGGAAAAAAGCATCCGGCAGTACGCGGTTGATGTCTTCCGGCGACAAAAGCCCGCTCATGACATAATTATTTTCTGTCGTCTGCTGAATGTCGTAGTCTTCTTCATCGTATTCGTCCTGAATATTGCCGACGATTTCTTCGAGGAGGTCTTCGATCGTTACGATGCCCGCCGTGCCGCCGTATTCGTCAATAACAACGGAAAGCGAAACATGTTCTCTTTGCATCTCCCGGAAGAGCTGGTCGATATTTTTGCTTTCCGGCACCCAGTAAGGCTCCCGGAGCAGAACACGCAGATCGAAGGTTTCGTGCTGCTTGCTGTCTTTGGCCAGATAATACAGGAGATCTTTGATATGCAGAATGCCGACAATATCATCAATATCCCCTTCATAGACCGGTATGCGGCTGTATTTCTCGTGTACGGCGACGTCCACGGTCTCCGCCAGTGAAGCGTTCACATTCAAGGCAATAACCGAGGTCCGGTGCGTCATGATTTCCGAAACTTCCTTGTCATTGAACTCAAAGACGTTGACAATCATTTCGCTTTCTTCGGAATGAATGCTGCCGCTCTTCTTCCCCTGATCGAGGAGCATGCGGATCTCTTCTTCCGACGCCACATTTTTATAATCCTCCGGATTTATGCGCAGCAGCTTCAGCACCAAGGCCGAACTGGTATTGATCAGCCAGGTAAACGGCTTAAAGACAATGTCGAAAAAGCGCACGATTCCGACAATCCCTAAGGCAAAGCGCTCCGGATCCGCCAAGGCAATCTGCTTGGGCACCAATTCCCCCAAAACAATCGAAAGATAAGAGGTAATCAGGGTAACCAGGATTAAACTGAGATTAATAACAAAATCTGAAGGGCCCGCCGGCTGAAATAAATAAGCCAGCCGGGTGGCAAAGGTCTTGCCGGCAAAGGATGATGACAAGAAACCGGCAAAAGTCACGCCGACCTGTATGGTCGCCAGAAAATTTCCCGGATTCTCGATAAAACGCATTAAATGCTGTGCCGAACGATTCCCGTCCTCAGCGTCTTTCCTGATCCGGTTATCATTCGCGGAGACAATCGCCATCTCTGCCGCGGCAAAAAAGCCGTTTATAAATAAAAGCAGGAGTATGACAAGAATGTCTACCCATATACTGCCTCCCTTATCAGGAAGCTCACTTACTGTTGTTAAAGCCAGAAAACTACGTAACCAGCCGTCATCCACGCAAACACGTCCTCCGCCCAAACCGCCTGCTGCGGACCGTTTACGAAAGCGCAAAGCTTAAAAGCTCAGCCCCTATTCTCCGTAAGCGCCGGTACAGACCGATTTGCGCTGTCCCTACAATTAAGCGGTCAGCGATTTAAATAATCGATTTTTGAATTACATGATAAAAATAGCACAGGAAAGCCCTCTGAACAATGAACTTTCCGAAAGCTGTTTTTACTGATTAAGCATAAATTATACCACATAAAATGAATATACAAACAGAAAAGCAGGGTTTCGGCGCTCCGCAGGAAGAAAGTTTACAGATATTTACTTTGTCAACGTTTATCAACGATTGATAAACACTTGTTAATATGTTGTCAACCGAGTATTTTTCCGCTTCCGGAATAATCTGCTTTTATCCATTAGGCATTTTACGCCTTTTAACGTATAATAGAATTCAATGCAATAAAATAAAGATCTTGGAAACGAGGTTTTGCTGAAATGGACGACTATTTTTCAATACAAGAGGTTGCAAACCTATTGTCAGTAACTACCCAGGCGATTTACAAGCGTTTACAACAAGACAGTGACACGCTTGATGAATTTGTCAGCAATAAAGGCGGGCGGAAATCGCTCAGCAAAGAAGGCGTTATAAAACTTGCTGACCTGATGGGGATTGAGGAACCTTTTAAAGAGGAAAAAGAAAAGGAAGAAGCAAAACAACAGCAGATTGAAGCCGTTACCAACGCACAGGAAGAGCTGCTGCAGTATCTGCGCGATGACAATGCACGTTTGCAAAAAGAACTGGACGATGTAAAGAAGGAATTGGCCGAGACCCGGGAGCTTCGGGAAAATGATCACCGCAGTGCTGAAGAAGAACGGCGCAAACATGAGGAAGCCAGAATGCGTTCGGATACCTTGCTGATGCGGGCTATTATGAACCAGCAGCCGCCGAGTCTGCTTGATCGTATCTTTCACCGGAAAAAGAAAGAACCGCAGATTGACAATTCTGAGCAATAGCTTTTAAACATCTTGGTAATCCATTAAATCCAGAATTCTCTGTAATTCTTCTAAATCATGAAAGCGGATCCGCAAGGATCCGTTATTATTTTTGAATAAGTCCAGTTTAACCTCCGTGCCGAAGTGCCGGGTTAAATTCATTTCTGTTTTTTCGAGCTGCAGTTTTGTCTGTTCATCAAGTGCCGGATCTTCCGGAGACTTTTTTCGCTCTTTTTCTTTTCCTTCTTTCAGATCTGCAACGGCTTCTTCCGTCTGCTTGACGCTCCAGCCCTCTTCGGCAATCCTGCCGCAGAGGAAAATCTTATCTTCGTCCCGGTCCAGGCTCAAAAGAACTTTTGCATGCCCGTTGCTGATGATTTCATCCCGTAGACAATCTTTGACAAAAGACGGCAAACGCTGCAGGCGCAGGCTGTTCGTGACATAAGCACGGCTTTTTCCGACACGCTCCGCCAGTTCTTCATGCGACAAATCGTATTCGTTTACCAACTCTTGGTAAGCATCGGCTTCTTCCATGGGATTAAGATCCGAACGCTGAATGTTTTCAATAAGAGACTGAATTTTCTCGGTCAGCGGCTCAAGTTCCCGGACAATAGCGGGTATGCTTGTTTTTTTAGCCATCAGCGAGGCCCGCCAGCGCCGTTCACCTGCAATAATACGATAGGTGTCTTCACCGCTCGGCGTCACGATGATCGGCGATATCACGCCGTTTAACGCAATAGAATCTGCCAATTCACGCAAACCTTCTTCGGAGAAAGCCTTGCGGGCCTGCTCCGGATCGGGTGCAATCGAAAAGATCGGCAGATTCTCTACAGTTTCATTTGTCATATTACATTATCATTACAATGTTCCACGTGGAACTTAGGAATCAATGTTTGCATATCGGGCATTTTCGCGTATGAAGTTTCTTCTCGGCTCTACTTTTTCGCCCATCAGCAGGTCAAAGGTATCATCGGCTTCCTGGAAGTCACGCGCGGTCACTCTGAGCAGCTTGCGGGTTTCCGGGTTCATCGTAGTTTCCCAAAGCTGATCGGCATCCATCTCGCCTAAACCTTTGTAACGCTGCAGCTTAGGATTTTTCCAGCCGGTTTTTGCTTTGATCTTTTCTACATCTTCATCCGTATAAGCATAGTAGCCTTCTTTGCCCTGATAGACGCGGTAGAGCGGCGGGCAGGCCACATAGACATGTCCGTTGTCAACCAGCGGCTTCATGTAGCGGTAGAAGAAGGTTAAGAGCAAGGTTCTGATGTGCGCACCGTCAACGTCTGCGTCCGACATGATGATCACTTTATGGTAACGCAGGTTGTCAATGTTGAAATCCTCACCGATTCCGGTTCCCAACGCGAGGACAACCGGCTGCAGTTTCTCATTGGAATAGACTTTATCAATCCTGGCCCGTTCAACATTCAGCATCTTGCCCCAGAGCGGCAGGATCGCCTGATATTTGCGTTCACGTCCGGTTTTGGCCGTTCCGCCTGCGGAGTCCCCCTCCACAATAAAGATTTCGGAGAGGTAAGGATCTTTGCTGGAACAGTCTGCCAGCTTGCCGGGCAGTGCATTCGACTCAAAGACGTTCTTGCGCCGCGTCATTTCTCTGGCTTTGCGGGCTGCAATACGTGCATGAGACGCCGCCATGCATTTTTCAATAACGGCTTTGGCGGTCGTCGGATTCTCTTCAAGATAGGCCGCCAGGCGATCATTCATCACCTGTTCGACCATCGTCCGGATCTCGTTATTGCCCAGACGTGATTTTGTCTGGCCCTCAAACTGAGGCTCCGGCAGCTTGACGCTGATAATGGCACAGAGCCCTTCCCGAACGTCATCTCCGGTGAAATTCGCATCCGAATCTTTTAAAAATTTATTTTTCCGGGCATAATCGTTGACAACTTTTGTCAAAGCGGATTTAAAGCCGGTTAAATGGGAACCGCCTTCAAAGGTTGCAATATTATTGGCATAGGAATAAATGCTCTCTACATAAGATGTATTATATTGCAGCGCCATTTCAACAAAAGAATCGCCCTGACGGCTGGCAATGTAAATAGGCGGTTCATGAATGACCTCTTTTTTGCGGTTCAGGTATTCCACAAAGGCCACAATACCGCCGTCGTAATGCAGATGCACCCGTTTGACTTCTTCATCATCCCGGTCGTCGATTAAAACGATGGAAACTTCTTCATTCAAAAAAGCCATTTCTCTGTAGCGGGAAATCATTTGTTTGAAATCAAAAGTAATGTCAGGGAAAATTTCTTTATCCGGCAAAAAACAAGTGGTCGTTCCGGTATCGTCCGGATCTGTTGTACCGATCACTTGCAAAGGTTCAACCGTTTTGCCGCGTGAGAAACTTATTTTATAAATTTTGCCGCTGCGGCGTACATAGACGTCCATCCACTCGGATAAAGCGTTGACAACCGCAGCACCAACCCCGTGCAAACCGCCGGAAATACTGTAGGCACCGCCTCCGAATTTGCCGCCGGCGTGAAGCTGGGTATGCACCACTTCAACGGTAGGAATCCCCATTTTAGGATGTTTGCCGACCGGAATGCCGCTGCCGTCATCCTTGATGGTAACGGAACCATCCTCGTTTAACGTGACGACAATCTCATCACAACGGCCCGCCAACGCTTCGTCAACCGAGTTGGCAACGATCTCATAAAGCAGGTGATGCAGCCCTCGGGAGGTGACATCGCCTATATACATGCCGGGACGGCGTCTGACCGCCTCCATGCCTTCTAATACCTTAATATCCGACTCATTGTAGTCGCTTTCATTAAAGGTATTGAAAGTATCCTGATCGGAGGTATCAAAAAGACGCTCATGAAAATCATCATCGGTATCCGAAAGTGCCCGGACGTCGTCCGCCAGGTTGACAAGTTCTTCATCCGAAGCCTGATTTTCCTCCGGCTGAGCCGTATTCTCAAATTTATCTTTTTCTCTGTCTTCCATATATTTACCTCAATGACGCTCAGGGAAAAATACTGAATTCTTTTTCCGCAAGCCGTTTCTGTAATGTAGCTGCTGACACGGGAGAGAGATAGGCACCGTCCACGGTCACGATCAGCGACAGAGGCAAATCGGCAGAAACATATTCAAGACGCATGTTTTTCTCTAATCGCGCCAAAAAGGTTTTTGTTCCTTTGTCCTTATTTCCGCTGATTTGGTCTAAGTCGAAGATAGCGACTATGAAACGCGCTGCAATCGTGTATTCTCCGCCAACATGAATATACATTATAGCACAAAAGCCTCCTTGATACTTAGTGAACCTGCCTCAAAGATCCGTTTTCAACGTAGAAGTAACGGGCATTATTTTGCTTCTCCGCATCGAAGTAATTTTTATCCAATTGATCCGGATCCGTGCACGTGACAAAAATCTGCACATCCTGCAGGCTGTTGAGCAGACGTTCCCGACGTTTAATGTCCAATTCCGACATGACATCGTCCAAAAGGAGCACCGGCACTTCTTTCGTACTGTATCGGATGATTTCCAGCTCGGCCATTTTAATTGCCAACACGGCGGTTCTCTGTTGACCTTGGGAACCAAAGCTTTTCAAGGACATGCCGTTGATATCAATGGTGAAATCATCTCTGTGGGGCCCGGTTGAGGTGTTTCCCCGCAGGATATCATCTTCTTTCAGACGTTGCAGTCGTTGGTAAAGCGTTTCCTGTATAGTACACGCTTCGTCACGGATCTCACTATTGGGCACCGTTTTATAGCTGAAGGTCAGATCTTCCAGCCCGCCGGAAATTTCTTTGTGAATCTCATTGGCCCAATAAGCCAGACGATCAATAATCCGGAGACGTTCTTTAATTAAAGCCGCTGAAACCAGGGCGTATTGTTCATCCCAGATTTGCAGCTGCTGCAAACTGCTTTGCCGCTGCTGCGGCCCGGCATCCCGGATCTGCTTGAGCAGGGCATTGCGTTGTTTCAACAGTTTGGCAAATATTTGCAAATTACGAAAGTACGCCGGACTGATCTGACTGATCAGAAGATCCAGAAAACGCCGGCGCACCGCGGGACCGCCTTTTACCAAATCCAGGTCCTCCGGTGCAAACATCACCGCATGAAAGATCCCGACAAAGTCGGCGACCCGCTCAAGCTGCATGTAATCTTTTCTGAGAATACGCTCATAGCGTTTAGTGCTATTGGCAATTGTTGGCAATCTGCGGTACTGAATGCCGATTTGTTCTTCATAGTCATCATCCCGCAGTCCGTTGAAAGAAGATTGGTAACGCAGATCAAGAGAATAATAATCTTCCCCTTGTTTAATCAATTCGGCATCTTTGGCCGTACGATGCGAGCGGGCACAGGAACACATATAAATCGCCTCTATGATATTCGTCTTGCCCTGCCCGTTATTGCCGTAAAGAATGTTCAGGCCGGGGTCCGGCGTCATATCACACGAGGCGTAATTTCTGAAATTTTCTAATATTAACTGTTTAACAATCATGCTTGTTCCGCATGTTCCTTATAAACGGTTGTTTGCAAATAATTGTCAATCATTACTTTCTCAATGGCAACACGAGGTAACAGAATGCATTGCCCTCAGTCGGCTCAATAATGCAGGGACCGAGGCTGCCGTTGAATTTGAGGCAGACCATTTCATCCGTAATGACCTTCAGTGCATCAATAAAGTAACGGGGGTTGAAGTCCACATCCAGCCGTTCACCGCTGATGCTGACCGGGATCTCATCGTGGAGGTTTCCTACTTCGGTATTCGCCCGGATTACCATAGCCGTTTCCGCTTCTTCCGTTCCTTTAAAGGTAATATTCATCGGGAAACGCTTGTCTTCGGACGGCACAACCAAGGCGGCACGTTCCACGGCCTGGTAGAAGGCCTTGGTGTTGACAATCACCTGTGAGCTGGACGTATCCGGCAAAATGCTGTTGTAATTCATGAATTCCTGCTGAATCAGGCGGGAGATCAGTTTGACATCGCCCATATCGAACTGAATATGGTTCTGTGTCGCGTAGATGGTCACATCGCCGCTGTCCGAGAGAATAGGGGGGATCTCCTTCAAAGCCTTGCCCGGAATCAGGAAGGCCGCTTCAGGCTGTTCTTCCTCACAGGCATAACGTCTCAGAGCTAAGCGGAAACCGTCTACAGCCACCATCTCAATCTTATGTCCCATGGAATTGAACAAAATGCCGTTAAAAGCCGGTCTGGACTCATCCGTGGACACGGCGAAGAGCGTTTGATTGATCATTTGCTTCAGCAGCTTCTGCGGCATTTCCACTTTTTCAGTCTCTTCCATCTCCGGAAGCTTCGGGAAACCCTGGGCATCCATCCCTTTGATCTTGAATTGACTGTTTCCGGACGTAATAATAGCGATCTGCTGCGCATCAATTTCTACCGTCACAACATCTTCCGGAAGTTTTCGGACAATATCGCCGAGCATTCTGGCATTTAATACAATACTGCCTTCTTCAAAAACATCACCGGGGAGGATCGCTTCCACACCCGTTTCCATATCATAACCGGTAAGCTTTATGCGGTCTCCGGCAGCTTCAAACAAAATCCCGTCGAGCAATGCCAGGGTAGATCTTACGGATACCGCCCGCTGCGTGTAGGAAATAGCGGTAGAAAGCTTGTCTTTCGAACAAAGAATTTTCATGGTTTTTCTCCATCAAAAATATTTTCGTCTTTCTATAAAAATAAAAATTATATATATATCGTTTTAGTTATTTTATCATTCTTATTAATATATTTGGTGGATAATCTGCAAAACTCCGCTGAGCCCTGATTTAACATTGTTCACAGCACTTTTTTATTGTTGATAAAGCGTGGATAGTTTTATGGATAAAAAAGGGAAATTGCGGATAAGTGAATTTTCTGTAACTTATGCACGGCTTTCCACCGTGAATTATCCCCAATTCCACAAAATCCTGTGGATAAGTGCTTTTCTTAAACGGAGATCCTTTTGCGGATATTTTCCAGATCTTCGATCACATCCTGATCATTTTCTTTGATCTGGCGCTCTACTTTTGAGCAGGCATGCATCACCGTCGAATGGTCTTTGCTGAAGATATCGCCGATTTTGGCAAAGGGCAGATTCAGCACATCACGGATCAGGTACATGGCGATCTGCCGCGGATCGGAAATGTTTTTAGAGCGCTTATTGGACATAATATCCCGCTTGGTAATGTTGAAATACGTCGAGACGATCTCAATGATCATGTCCGGCGTCACCTGCTTGACCTCTTTCGGCTGAATAATATCTTTGAGCGCATCCTTGGCCGTATCCAGGTCCAGACTGCCCGCCAGGAGGGAATAGGCCATCACGGTATTATAAGCGCCTTCCAGTTCACGGATATTGCTCGTAATATTTTCCGCAATGTAATCAATGATATCTTCGGAGATCGTTGTCCGGTTCACTTCCGCCTTATGCCTTAAAATCGCCACACGCGTCTCGTAGTCCGGCGGCTGGATATCCACGATAAGGCCGGAAGAAAAGCGCGTCCTCAGCCGTTCCTCCAAGGTCAGAAGGCTCTGCGGCGGTTTATCGCAGGTCATCACGATATTGCTGCCGGCCTGATGCAAAGCATTAAAGGTATGGAAGAACTCTTCCTGCATCCTTTCCTTGCCGGCGATAAACTGAATATCATCAATCAGCAGCAGATCGCAGTAGCGGTATTTATTGCGGAAGACATCGTAATTATTTTCCTGGATGGTGTATATGAATTCGTTGACAAACTGCTCGGTCTGCACGTAGAGCAGTTTTTTCTCGGGAAAGTTTTTATTGACATAGTTGCCGATCGCATGCATCAGATGCGTCTTGCCCAGGCCGGAACCGCCGTATAAAAAAATCGGATTAAAATTATTGACATTAGGATTCTGCGCCAGGGCCACGCAGGCAGCCTGCGCAAAACGATTGCCGTTGCCGACAATAAAATTATCGAAGGTATAATGCGGATTTAAACGGCCGCTGTAGCCGTTTCCGTTTCCGCCGCTGTGCACCGTCTCGTTGTCGGGCGGAATCAGCTTTTCGCCGGAAAAATCCTTGGCTGAAATTTCATTATTGGCATCGTCCTCCGATAAAACAAAATGAATGTCGTATTCCTTGGACGTCAATAGTTTGAGTGTATTCATAATCAGCGGCTTAAACGGCTCGCAATAAGAGATGTGAAATTCATTCGGTGCAATCAGGTAAAGATCATTATTGTTCAGAACAGAAGGAATGAGCGGGTCAATCCAGGTGGTGAAAGAAATATCGGACACTTCATTTTTCAATAATTCTTTGGCCTTCGACCAAATTTTTTCATCCATTACCATAACAAACTCCAAATATAAAATCGGCACAGGACATTGTAGCAGAATCCAAGTGGTCTTGTGTATAAAAAAACAGCCCGCAGGCCTGAAAATCAAGGCTCTGAGACTGCTTAGCAAATTTCAGGTGCACTATTAAGTGTAACAGATTTAATTAAAGCTTTGGACGGCATTTTGTTTTTTGAAGAAAAAAGCCCGATATAATATAATAGTTGGAGTTGCTTTTTTGCTCTTGTCAAATATTACATAGATCTGAGCATTATTATTTTTATTCTGTATAATAAATCGAATTTCGAAAAATCATCATTATCGTCACATTGTTCGTTCATAAACGGGTGCTATAATCCGAAAGTGTTAAGCAAAGTGAATAAAACATACATTACGTATGGGAAAAGGACTAAGTCATACATGAATCTCGAATCACATCTCTTTATTTCAAAACTTGTTTATAACGAGATCGTCAAAGTTTTCCCTATCCATATCAATAAAACACTGTTCAGAGCAGGGAACGTTTTAGCCGACTACAGCCTTTTGGTATTTACACATCCGCATTATTATACGGTCTCCGCTGACTATGTCGAAGACTATATTAAAAAAGTCTGTGCCATTGCCACGCCCGAAGATGCCGTGGAAGCGGATAAGCTCTTGTCCTTTCAGCTCGGCATCATCTGCCATTACATCACGGATTTTTTCTGCAGAGCGCATATCGGTTCCGGCATCGGCAAGAAAAGAGAACATCTCCAGTATGAAGATTTTCTCGACAATTACAGAAACTCCGTTGCCGAACGTCTGGAAGCTCAGGACTGGCTGGCGGGCTTTTCCGCTTACGACCGGGCAGAAGAAGTCATTTCGGCTTTGCGGGAACGGGTCGAAGAATACAGAGCGCTGCCGGCTTCACCGGAACGCGACATTACAATGGCCATTGACAGCTGTGTGAAAACCATGATTTCCATCGTTGCCATCCGTTTAAAACAGGCCGTGCGTCAGGATCTGCAGGTCATGCACAATTTCTCCGTAAAAAATCTGAAGCTCCCGAAGCTGAATTTTACGGAATTGTATGAAATGGTCCGGAAAAGGAATTACCAAAGAGTTGTACGTGTTTTGCAAACCGAAGAAAACTGATTGCAAACGGCTCTGAAGCCTTTGAAAAGTGAAAAAACATAGAAAAAAACTCCCCGCGGGGAGTTTTTATTTTAGCCGTATCCGGGATCACAGATTCCTTATTTCACGCGGGGCCGAAGATTCTCGTATGCTTCCTTGACCTTGCGTGCCGCCTCGTCCATTGTATCCGGATCGACCTCTTCGCCTTTCTGAACAAGGGCAATATAATGATCGCCTTCGTCCACGGCTTCCGACAGGGCCCGGTAAGAGCTGTCGCTGAATTTTTCCGGATCCACAAGTTCCAGAGCACCCCGGGCATGGGAGAGCAGGGTATAGGCCCGCATGAATTGATGCTCGGATTTCAGTTCTTCATAGTGATCGATCAGCTTCCACTTGACATTGTGTTCCGTTAAAACCGATTTCAAGGCCACGGGACGCAGACCTTTTGCCGCTTTGTAGCTGTTCAGAAACCACATTAATGTTTCCCGGTCGACCGAAACAAACCAGAGAATACTGTGCTGCGGTTTTTCACCTTCATATTTTTCATCGCTTAAAGCATAGCCGTCCAGGCCGGCCACGGCGCCTAAGGTCTGCGAAAAGTCTTCCGCCTTTACCTTCTGAAGCTGAATATCTTTCTCAGCGGCCAGTTCTGCAAGGCGGGCGGCTTCCGGAGAATCTTCCGGCACACCGTAGACTAATATTTTGCTTTTCGGATTTTTAATTTCACGCATCTTTATTCTCCGTCTGCATTCTGTACCACAAAAGACCTAAAGATTCCGCGATGTTTTCATCTTGTACAATGACATCGTCCGGCACATGCAAGGTGGTCGGAGAAAAATTCCAGATGGCCCGGATCCCGGCGCCCACCACTTCGGCGGCCGCATCATCCGCGGCTTCCGCCGGCACGGTTAAGATGGCCAGATCAATATCGTGATCGCGGCAGAAATCCGGCATCTCGGAAACGGGAAAGACCTTGCCTTCCAAGGCCGGGTCATCACTCGGCTTGATATCAAAGCCGGCCAGAATATGCAGACCGTTGTCCGGGAAATTCTCGTAATTCATCAGGGCCCGGCCGAGATGGCCTACCCCTAATAAAATCGCATTTTTATTTTCGTTGTAGCCGAGCGCATGCCGGATATCTTTTTCAAGCTGCCTGACATCAAAGCCCGTACGCGGTTTGCCGGCATTGCTGACAGAAGCCAGATCCTTTCGGACTTGTACGCTGCCGTAGCCCAGTTCATCGCCGATTTCTGAAGAAGACAGGCGCGTGATGCCGTTTTGCAAAGCTCTTTCAATTACATCTAAGTAAGAGGGAAGACGCAGCAAGGTAGGGGTCGGAACGTTTTCATCAAAGGGATTGATTCCCGCCATAGAATTACCTCATTTCCTATATACTGTATATGTCTCAAAAAATTATTAATTGTCTCAAAAAAGACGAACCCTAATTGTTATTATATGAAAAAAATAGCTTTTGTGCGTCTGAATTGATAAAAAATTTATAATTGGCCGCCGAAGAAGTGAAAGAGGTTCCTATGGTTCCGGAACATGAAGCAATGAAATGGGAGAAGCTCCTGAGCAGTGAGCGTTCCAGGCCTTCTTCCGTCAAGAAAAACAAAGCATTCGACGGGCGCAACGCCTTTGAAAAAGATTATCACCGGATTATTCTGAGTGCATCCTTCCGCCGCCTGCAGGATAAAACGCAGGTGTTTCCGCTGGATCAAAGTGATTTTGTCAGGACCCGTTTGACGCATTCTCTGGAAGTGTCCTCCTTGGCAAAATCCTTAGGGGAACAAAGTTCTGTCTTGCTGAGGCAGAAATACGGAGACGATGCACCGAGTGAAAAAGAACAAAAAGAACTTTCCGATCTGCTGCTGTGTGCCGGGCTTTTGCATGATATCGGCAACCCGCCCTTCGGGCATTACGGGGAAACGACCATCCGGGACTGGTATAAAAATCACCTGGATGTCCTGCATTTCAGACAGAAACCTTTAAGTGCCTGGCTGACGCCGCAGATGCAGGCGGATCTTACAAATTTTGAAGGCAATGCGCAGGCGATACGTCTGGTGTCCAAACTGCATTACCTGGTGGACGAGCACGGGATGAACCTGAGTTTCGGCCTTTTGAATACCTTAATGAAGTATCCGGTCAGTTCCCTGATGATTCAGAAAAATGCCAAAGATATCCGCTATCACAAGATGGGGTATTTTCTCGCCGAAGAAAAACTCTTCCGCCGCATTACCGCTTCCTGCGGAACCGCCCGGAAGTACAGGCGTGAGGACAGTTTTGATGAAGTCTCGGAGAACGGGGAAGGGGCGCAGCTGAGTTTCCTGCCCGATGCCGGAGAGATCCGCGCAGCCCGGCACCCGCTGACGTATTTATTAGAGGCGGCTGATGACATTTCCTACCGCAGCGCCGATCTGGAAGACGCCTCACGCAAAGGAAAAATTACTTACCAACAGCTTGAAAGTGCGTTGAAGCAGAATGAAAGGGTGCAGCGCTGCAAGAATCCCGAGGTTTTAAAGCGTTACCAAGATATTTGCCAAATGTTGGAAACACATTTGCATCGGGCGAAAGAGAAGAATATTCAGAATCCGCAGCTTTATGCCATTCAGAACTGGCTGATTTACGTGCAGAACGCCCTGATTGCCTCGGTTCTCAAAAGTTATACGGATCATTATCCGGAGATCATGCGCGGTGCGTACCTTTATGATCTCTTCCATGAGAATCTCGCCGGTCTGCTCCTGGATGTGATGGGTGATATTGCTTATGACTATGTCTTTTCCTCCATGTCTATTGTCCGCCTGGAAGTCGGCGCGGACGCCATTATCGGCGGGCTTTTGGATAAATTTGTGCCGGCTTGCCTGCACTATGACACCGAGCTCGAACAGCAGCCCGTGAAACAGCGGATGATGGCCTTAATCTCCGACAATTACCGGGCCAATTACCGGCGTGAGGCGGAAGGCCGCTCAGAAGGCGAGCGCCTCTATCTGCGCCTGCTCTTAGTCAATGACTACATCTGCGGCATGACCGACAGCTTTGCAAAAGATATGTATCACAAATTCAACGGGATCTACTGAGGTCAGGAAAAAGCAGCGGGCAAATAAGTGAAAATAATCAGCTGCAAGCAAGCAGCCGCAAATAATCTGCCGCGGGCAAGTATCCGCCAAGAAACAGCCCAAACAAATCCGCCTGAAGAAAGCCGCTGAGGAAAAATCCTTCAGCGGCTTTTCAAGTGCTGCAATATTTTTGAGACGCATCTCAGCAAAGAGGCCCTGTCTTTATGCTTTGTTTTTTGCCTTATCCTTTCGGCAATTTGCCCTGCTGCGGCGGCAGTATTCGCTTCATAAGATACTGCCGTTCACCCAGTTTCTTTCGTGCCGCATCTTCGGCCGCATCAAAGGCCTCGCTCAAGGGCAGGAGATCCGCATCGCTGATATGGTGCGTGCTGTAGCGGACTTCGGAAATCAGAGCCGCCCGATTCTCCCATTCTTTCAGCAGGGAAGCGGGAACAGA
>CALLQJ010000044.1 GCA_938014865.1 uncultured Fastidiosipila sp. | reverse complement strand
CCGAAACGCGGGCTGACCGCCTCACGGTAACCCCCCTCGCGGACGATGACCCGATCGCCGGGGCGGGCCGTGTCGGCCGCTTTCTGAATGCTTAAAAACGGACGTTCAACGCTTCCCTCATTTTGATCCGAACCGTTTTTCGCCACGTAATACCTGCCTGCCATCTGTCTTCTCTCCTTTCTCTTGCTTTACTCAGCATGAAAGTGCGCCGTACTGTTTTTTCGCACTTTATTAAAACGCGCCGTACTGTTTTTTCGTACTTCGCTTTCTTTTTTTATTCAATTTTCATTATCCCAAAATACCGATCTGCTTAAAAGACGGCCCTCCGCAATCGCCGCTTGAGCGCTTGTGCAGGGCCGCCATGGATGGAGGCTGAAGAATCAGCCTTTGACACCTCCCAAGGCAACGCCTGCAATGATGTACTTTGAAAGGGCAAAGTACATCAGCAATAAGGGCAGTGCCGTGAGGGTCAATCCTAAGTATACCGCGCCGTACTCCGTTTTGTAGATATCACCGCGTAAGAGACTTACCATAATAGGCATGGTGTATTTCTTCGTTTTTTTCAGGCGGCACCGCCTTGGCGGAAACGATTACTTGTGCAATTCGCATAACGCAAGCAGCTTTTCGCTTTAATATGTCTCTATTTTATCTGCATTTCTGTCGTAATTTCTAAGATTTTTTTGCGCTTTTGTGAGCAAAAATTGTACTTTTTGCGTTTTGCCTTGTAATTTGCGCTGAAAAATCCTAAAAAAGGCCGCCGGAGTCCGTAAAAAAGCCCGCTCAGCCTGTTTTTTATTCTTCAATAAAATTTAATAAAATGTTTTTTTGACAATCCGCACTAATGTTTACATAATACTTATGAATAATATAAGCACTTTATTAAATACCATAATTTGACGGAGGGGCCCGGATTATGAAAAAGGCTACGATGCAGGATGTAGCAGATCTTGCGGGCGTTTCACAAGCTTCAGTATCACTGATTCTCAATCGCAATGACAAAATCAGCTTCAGTCAGGCTACCCGGAAACGGGTAATTGATGCCGCCAACGAACTGGGGTATAAGCTGCCCAGACGGCGCAGCCCGTACCGGCGAAGCCGGCGGGTCATTTTGCTGCTCGTTCCGAATCTGAGCAATCACTACTATCTTGAACTCATGCGGGAACTCGAAAAACAAGCGACGGCCATGTCCTACCGGGTCGTCATGTGCAATACGGCGGGAAGTCTCGTCCAGGAAAAAGCCTTTCTGGAAAGCTTCATGGACCATCAGGTGGACGGCATTATCTATGCCTTCCGTCCGAACTTCCCCGAACTGGTCAAAGAAATTTCCGAAAGCGCACCTTTTGTAATGATCGGCGAAGGCGACGAGGACCTGCCGATTGCCTCGGTCGAACTTGACCACCTCACCGCCGGCGCCCTGCTGGCCGAACATCTTTATCAATTAGGCCATCGGCATTTTGTCTTCTTTTCTTCCTGTCCGACGGACCACCGGCAGGCGCGCATGCGCCGCCTCGAAGGCCTGCGCCGGCAGCTGGCCGGGCACGATCTCCCGGACGAAGCCGTCGAAGTTGTTGTAGGATCGGATGAAAACGGGGCCGGACCCGCCAAGCATGCCACGGAATATGAGGCGGGGCTGAATCTTGCCGAAGACTATCTGAAACAGCCCGATGCAAAAGGCACCGCCCTGATCGGGGTC
>CALLQJ010000043.1 GCA_938014865.1 uncultured Fastidiosipila sp. | reverse complement strand
TGCTGCCGGTTCTTTTCCAGTTTCTTGATTTCTTCCGGCGTCTTCAGCCCGGCCTCGTGCCAGCTTCGGAGGATGCTGTCAAAATAATTCATGTTCGGTTCGGCAATACGGACGGATTTGGCCAGCGCCAATTCAATGACGGACATATCGTAGCCGTAGTCCTTGATCCACTTCCGCACCATGGTTTTATCATAATGGGTCATGGTCTTGTTGAGTTTTTTGCCGACCTGCGTGCTGACCTCGGCGGCCTTGGCAAATTCCTCTTTGTATTTTACAAGATCATCAAAGGTCTTGACCCCGTTTTTATAGTAATCCGCCGCCACCGCATTCAGATAATTCGGCCCCTTCAGCGTGCCGCGGGCGGCCGCATCCGAGAACATCTGATAAATTACCGTCGGCTCAAAATCATAAAGCTCAAACCAGCGATCGATGGCATGAAACCAGACCGGCCCCATCAGCTCGTGGAAAAAAGTCTCATTGACGCTTGTGATCAGTTTCGAACGCTCCTCATCCGCTTCCGTACGGGCGACCGCATCTTCCATGGAATCGGAACGCTTGCGGTGGTAATAGCGGTCCAGGGCCCGGCGTTTCAAGTTGAGCATGACATAGGAGGAAAAATCACTTTCCGTCGCCACGATGCCGTGCCCCGCGAGCTCACAGACCGCTGCTTTAAAGTTTTCTTTATCCAGTCCCAGAAGCTCACGCACCGGCTTAGCCTTCACTTTCCGCTCGGCCGACATATGCAAAAGCGACATCAGATACACTTCCAGCGCCGTCCTGCCCAGATTGGGCATGTAGTCCGTGATAAATACGGACGGCACCAAGGTATCATCTAAAAATATATCCCGAATATCGGGCACCGAAGCCACCTCCTTAAAAGAATTCCCTCAACGCTTCATAAAAATTTTATCAAAAATCCCCGGCGAAACGGGGAAATATCAGTATAACAGAAACTAAAAAGGCTGCCCCCTTCCGGGGACAGCCTGAGGAGTGTTACTCAGTCTTTCGAGAAATTACTCTTCGACTTTGTCATTGAGCTTATTCAGATAAGTCTGATAACGCTCGTCTGCATCTTCCTTCGCCTTCTTGAAGATCTTCTCCACTTTCTCTGCATCATATTTCTTGTACAGAGAGTTGTAGCGGACCTCCGCCTTCAGGAAGTCAACGAAGTCGCCCTTAGGCTCCTTCGAGTCAAGCTGGAAGGGGTTCTTGCCTTCATCGGCAAGACGCGGGTCGAAGCGATACAGATGCCAGTAGCCGCACTCAACAGCCAGTTTCTCACGTGTCTGACCGAGTCTCATGCCGCCCTTAATACCATGGTTGATACAAGGTGCATAGGCAATGACCAGTGACGGCCCGTTATAGGACTCAGCCTCCCGGATGGCTTTCAGGGTCTGAGCCTGGCTGGCACCCATGGCGATCTGCGCCACGTAGACGTAGCCGTAACTCATAGCGATCATGCCGAGATCTTTCTTCTTCATGGCTTTGCCGCCGGCCGCAAATTCTGCGATAGCACCGGTCGGTGTCGCCTTCGAAGCCTGACCGCCTGTATTGGAGTAAACTTCCGTGTCAAAGACCAGGACGTTCA
>CALLQJ010000042.1 GCA_938014865.1 uncultured Fastidiosipila sp. | reverse complement strand
ACCTTAAAGCAGATAGGGATCATTTTCCCAGGACGTCAGCGATTTGGGATCGTCCGCGTTGGTGTCACGCCCCTCGGGCTGCAGATCACGCGCAGACGCAGGATCCGCTGCTTCCGTCGGCTCATCTTTATCCGCAAAGCGGGCATTGTCTTTGCGCCACTGTTCACGGCTGTCCGACGGCATGGGGCTGAGATCCACCTCATTAATGTCAATGCCCAAAGCCTCGGCAACCCCTTCACCGTAGGCGGGATCGGCCATGTGGCAGTGGACGATGTGCCGCATTTTAATCTGCAAGGTCGCATCCTCCATATCCCGGGCGGTGTTTTCGCACAAGACAAGCTGCTGCTCCGGCGTCATATTGCGGAAGAGCTGTCCCGGCTGGCTGTAATAATCATGATCGTCCTCCCGGAAATCATAATGATAGGCATCGCCGGCCTTCTGAATCGGTTCTGCTTCTTCCGGATGATCCGTCCAGTTGCCGTAGCTGTTCGGCTCATAGTGGAGCTCGCTGCCGCGGTTGCCGTCGACGCGCATCTGCCCGTCCCGGTGGAAGCTGTGAGGCTCCGCAACACCCTTCGGGCTGTTCACGGGGATCTGATGGTGATTGACCCCTAAGCGGTAGCGCTGTGCATCGCCGTAGAAAAGCAGTCTCGCCTGCAGCATGCGGTCCGGCGACTAGCCGATGCCGGGGACATTATTGGCCGGGTTAAAGGCGGCCTGCTCGACCTCGGCAAAGTAATTGTCCGGATTGCGGTTCAGTTCAAAATAGCCGACCGGCTGCAGCGGGAAGTCCTTCTTCGGCCACATCTTGGTTAAGTCAAAAGGATTGAAGGGCATCTTCTCTGCCTCTTCTTCTGTCATAAGCTGGATATACATCGTCCAGCGCGGGAAATTGCCGTTTTCGATGGCGGTGTAAAGATCGCGCTGATTGGACTCGCGGTCCTTCCCGACGACCATTTCCGCTTCCTGATCCGTCAGGTTCTGAATGCCCTGTTCGCTTCGGAAGTGGAATTTCACCCAGGTCCTTTCATTCTTATCATTAATAAGACTATAAGTATGGCTCGAGAAGCCGTGCATGAAGCGGAAGGAAGACGGGATGCCGCGGTCACTCATGGTAATGGTGACCTGCAGGAGCGACTCGGGCAATGAGGTCCAGAAATCCCAGTTGGTATTCGGACTTCTCAGGTTCGTGCGCGGATCGCGTTTGATCGCATGGTTGAGGTCAATAAATTTTTTCGGATCACGGAAGAAAAAGACCGGCGTATTGTTGCCGACCAAGTCCCAGTTGCCGTCCTCCGTGTAATATTTCATGGCAAAGCCCCGGATGTCGCGTTCGGCGTCCGCAGCCCCGCGCTCGCCGGCCACGGTGGAAAAGCGGGCAAACATCTCGGTCTTCTTGCCGACTTCGGAGAAAATCTTCGCCTTTGTATACTTTGTAATATCGTGGGTGACGGTAAAGGTGCCGAAGGCGCCGGACCCTTTCGCGTGCATTCTGCGCTCGGGGATCACCTCGCGGTTAAAGTGCGCATGTTTTTCCAGAAGCCAGGCGTCCTGCATCAGAACGGGGCCGCGGCGTCCTGCCGTCATCGTATCCTGATTGCTGATCACCGGCGCGCCGTTTTCACGGCTGATTCCTTTGCGTTTTCCGGTCGTATTGTTTCGGCTCGGCGGTTCCTTGCCGGCATGATTTTTCTTCATCGGGTCTGTAATAGCCATCTGAGATTCCTTTCTGTATGGGGGCTCTTATTCATGCTGTTTAGAATGATTCTAATATGATAATTATACTAGAAAGAATGCAGAATAACAGCCCTTTTGCCCGGATCTTAACAAAAAGTTTCAGATTTTTACTCGCTTTTTGACAAAAGCCCGTCTGCTCAGCAAAGTAAAGCGCCTTACCCTGCTCTGATCCGCCGGAATTTTTCTTTACAAAAGTTTAAGAAAGACTTAAGAAAGCCCCAAAACAAAGAGAAAAAAGAAAAGCTCCTTTTATTTCCTTATTTATAAGAGGGCTTTTTGCCCCGGAAAAGCGTCTCTTCCGGCTTCCGGAAAGGGCTTTTGCCGCGGGAATTTAAAGAATTCCGGGGAAATCGGGCTTTTTTAAACTTACTGAAAACAAGCCGCTTCAAATAATGATAATGTGCACAGATATATTTTTGAAATCCGGGGGGATTTAGGAGATGTCACTCTATCCAATTCAAATGCTATTCGATATAATATAATCGATTTTGCGTAACAAATGTGACGTTTATTAAAGGAGGAAATACATGCCGCACATCGAGTTTGATATGAGCATTCTGGATCCGGCCCTGCTTAAAGAATTGGACGAATTCATCGACGAGCAGGAGCATCCCCAGGAGAGTATCATTGCTATTCTGCATAAAGCGCAGGAATTATTTATGTGGCTGCCGCCGGAGCTGCAGCTTCATATTGCACGCAAGACGGATTTGCCGACTGCTCGCATACACGGAATTGTTTCTTTTTATTCTTTCTTCCTCGAAGAACCGAATGGAAAGTACACAATCAGTATTTGTATGGGAACGGCTTGCTTCGTCAAGGGGTCACAGCCTATTTTGGATGCCTTCCCAAAACAGCTGGGCCTGCGAAAAAATGAAAAAATCACCGAAGGCGGGCTTTTTTCTATTGATGAGGTACGCTGCATCGGCGCTTGCGGTCTTGCACCGGTCGTTCGCGTCAACGATAAAATTTACGGCCACTTCAAAGAGTCGCAGGTAAAAGAAGTGATTCAGCACTATCGCGAATTGGAGGAGGGAGCTTAAATGACTGCTGTACGTACGATTAAGTCTTATGAAGATCTTAAGAATTTACATGAAAAGTTAAAACCGTCACTGGACGACCGCCACGGCATTTCGGGCGAGAACACCCATCGTGAGCTGCTTGTCTGCGGCGGTACCGGCTGCCATTCTTCGGATAGTGTTGCGGTCATGGAGGAGCTGAAAAAAGCGATTGAAGAGCGGGATCTGGACGCTGAGGTTGTTCAGGTCGGCTGCTTCGGCTTCTGTGCCCAGGGCCCGATCGTCCAGGTCATGCCGGATAATGTCTTTTACGTTCAGGTGAAACCGGAAGACGCGGAAGATCTCGTCGAATCTCAGCTGGTCAATGACGAACCGCTGGAGCGTCTGCTTTATGAAGATCCCGAATCGGGCAAGCGCCTGAAAGAACATTCGGAAATGGTCTTTTACAAGAAACAGAAACGTATTGCGCTGCGCAACTGCTCGCGTATTG
>CALLQJ010000041.1 GCA_938014865.1 uncultured Fastidiosipila sp. | reverse complement strand
ATACGGTATTGAAGCATGAAGCGCCTGAGGAATGGGCGGAAACGATCCGCTCCCTCGGCTGCCGGGCAGCCGTTTTCCCGGTGGATTATAAAGCCTCGGAGAAAACGATTTGTGCCTACCAAAAGGCCGCGGAAGATTACGGCATTGTGATTGCCGAAGTCGGCATCTGGGCCAATCCTTTGGCCGAAGATCCGAAGGAGCGCCGGGCGGCCCGGGAGCGTTCATTTCGTCAGCTGGAACTGGCCGAAGAAGTCCGGGCAAGATGCTGTGTCAACGTCGCCGGAGCGGCAGCCGGTCCGGTCTGGGACGGGGCGCATAAGGCCAATTTCACGGAAGAGGCCAAACAAAGGACCCTGGAATTTATTCTTGAACTTCTGGACAAGGTTAAGCCGGAACATACGGCATTCACGCTCGAGCCGATGCCGTGGATGCTGCCTTCGGGACCCGAGGACTATCTCGAACTGCTCCGAAGCATCAAGCGCAGCGATTTTGCCGTGCACCTGGACATCATCAACATGATCCATTCGCCGGAACGCTATTTCTTCGCCGAAGACTTCACGGACAAATGTTTTGAATTGCTCGGCCCTTACATCCGTTCCTGCCATCTCAAGGATATTAAACTCCTGCCGCAGTACACCTTCATGCTTGAAGAAAAGCCCTGCGGGGAAGGAGTCTTTAATATCGAGCATTTTGCCCGGACCCTTGACCATACGGATCCCGGCCTTCCGGTGCTGATTGAACATCTCCCGTCCGACGAGGCGTATATTGAAAGCATCCGCTATCTTAAAAAGCGCCTCGGGAAAAGCGGGCTTTGGCCCCTTGAATCGGAATAAAAGCGCTTCGGCCGCAGCACGTCCGGCTGCTTCATAAAAAACACGTCATACGCCGCAAGCCTTCGGGGTCTGCGGCGTGTTTTTTGTTTAAAGCTACGCAAAAAAAATACAGATTTTGCTATGCTGTAGATAAATCTTTCGGCCCCTCCGGGCGCAAAGAGAAGACGATACGCTGAAAAGAAAAATTAAGGCGATAAAAAGATAATAAAAGGCGATACAAAGATAATAAGAGGTTTAGCATATGAAATGGCGCGGCAGAAGACAAAGCAGAAATGTAAACGACAGACGCGGCAGCTCCTACGGGGGCGGCGGACGCCGTCCGCTTCCCCGCATGGCGATCGGCGGCGGTCTGGGCGGAGGCGGGCTGATTATTCTTTTAATCATCTTGCTGCTCACGCGCGGCGGCCCCTTTGATATCTTCAATAATTCTTCCGGCGCAGAGCATGCGCCGCAGCAGCAAGGCTCTTATCAGGAAAGCAGCCTGGAAAAAGAACGCCGGGAATTTTTGTCGGTGGTTCTGGCGGAAACCGAAGATGCCTGGCATACCGTGTTTGACGGACTCGGCGAGCACTATCATGAACCGCAGCTGACCTTGTTTACGGGACATGTCCGTTCGGCCTGCGGGACCGCTTCCTCGGCGGTCGGCCCCTTCTACTGCGGCAATGATCAGAATATTTATATTGACTTGGATTTCTTTGATGAAATGCAGCATCAGCTCGGCGCAGGAGGCGACTTTGCCATGGCCTATGTTTTAGCCCATGAAGTCGGCCATCACGTGCAAAATGAACTCGGTGTCCTGGATCAGGTCAATCAGCTCAGGCGCCGGGTCTCGGAAACAGAAGCCAATGACCTGACGGTCCGGCTTGAACTTCAGGCGGATTATCTGGCCGGTGTCTGGGGACACTACGCGGAAGAAGTCGGGATTCTCGAAGAGGGCGATATTGCCGAGGCCATACGGGCGACCGAAGCGCCCGGGGATGACACCCTGCAGAAAAAAGCACAAGGCTACGTGGTGCCCGACAGCTTTACGCACGGGACCTCCGAACAGCGGACGCGCTGGTTTTTAAAAGGTTTTAAAGCCGGCGATCTGAGCGGCTGGGATACCTTTTCGGCCGCATCAAGCCGGGAACTTTATGCCGCGGGGGAAGACGAATTGCCCGGCGCTGCCCCTCAAGGGGAGGGCAGCGCGCTCTTTTTTACCCTGCCGGATCTTGAGGCGGACAGCCTGAAAAGGCTCTGCCTTCCGGGGAGAGGGCACTGATGA
>CALLQJ010000040.1 GCA_938014865.1 uncultured Fastidiosipila sp. | reverse complement strand
GTACGTTCGGTAATAAAGAATCCGATTACAAAGTAGCGCTTGTCGGAGATTCCCACGCTGGCCAATGTTAGCCTTCTTTGAGCACAGCTTCTGACACTTCGCTTGTTTCCATATCATCGGAACGCCCGCCTTTTTCAAAAATTTCAATGGCCTGTCGTTCGGCGGCCTCTGCTTTTTCGCGGCCGTGAACGATCGTCGTCACTTCGAGGGCAAGGCGTTTTTTCGCTTCATTGATTTCTTCGCCCTCAAGTTTCGCATATTCATTGATCTCGTCCATGGGCACAAAGGTCAGAAGCTTCAGGCATTTGATGACGTCCGCATCATCCACGTTGCGCCAGTACTGGTAAAAATCGTAAACCGGGAATTTCTCCTCGTCGAGCCAGACGGCGCCGTTGGCGGTCTTGCCCATCTTATTCCCTTCGCTGTTCAGAAGCAGATTTGTGGTCAGCCCCTGTGCATCGTCATTTCCCGTCTTGCGGCGGATCAGTTCCACGCCGGCAATAATATTCGACCACTGGTCATTGCCGCCGAGCTGCAGCTTGCAGTCGTGGTCGAGGTAGAGCCGGTAGAAATCGTAAGCCTGCAGCAGCATGTAGTTAAATTCAATGAAGGTCAGGCCGTATTCCATTCTGCTCTTATACGCCTCAGCGGTCAGCATGCGGTTGACGGAAAAATGCGAACCAACCTCGCGCAGAAATTCAATATAGTTCAGGTCAGTCAGCCAGTCGGCATTATCGACGATCAGCCCCTTGCCGGGTGAAAAGTCTACCAGTATGCTCATCTGTTCTCTGAAACGATCGACATTGTGCTGTATGGTTTCTTTATCAAGGACGGGGCGCAGATCCTGGCGGCCGGAGGGGTCTCCGATCATGCCTGTTCCGCCGCCCAGGAGCGCGATCGGGAAGTGCCCCGCTCTTTGCATATGGGCCAGGATCATCATTTGTATAAAATGTCCGACGTGAAGACTGTCCGCCGTCGGGTCAAAACCGATATAAAAACGTACCCCCGGCTTCGCCAGCATTTCTCTGACGGCCTCCAGGTCGGTACTTTGAGCAATATAACCGCGTTCGGTCAATATATCAATAACGTTTCGCTCTTTTATATCTTCAGTCATAAATAACCTCCGTTGCCGGGCGGGAAAAGCCCGTAAATATCGTGATTCTATCTGATCTTAATATAGCTGTCAAAAATTGAAGTTTTATCGGGCGCCAAAGCCCGGTAGAGCCGGTCCCCGCCCAAAGCGATCGCCTGCTGCAGACCGGCGCTGGCCAGAGGACTCTGCAGGTTTTCCAGAAGATCCGACGCCTTATCCGCCCGCGGCAGCGTCGCGGTTTTCCGCATCAGGCGAAGCAGGTAGCGGCCGTGTTTGTCCGCGGCCAGAGCCCGGATAAAAGCCGGGCCGTCTTTTTTAATCATTTCCCAATCCGTCTTGCGGATCCCTAAGAGTGCGGACAAAAGCGCTCTTTTGAAACGCGTCTCGGTATAACAGCGGCTCACGGCATAATCCCGGATCGGCGTCCCGCCCGAAGACCCCGAAGACGCGGCACTTTTTTCGGCCGCTTTGCGAAAGCCCGCCGCCACGCCCTCATCCCAGTAGCGCATGGATAAAAGATAGTCCTCGTCCTGCATGCTCAGGATCTGCAACATCAGCTCTTCATAATCTGAAGAAAAGACCAAAGGCCTTGTTAAAAGCAGGCTGAGCTGCTCGGGCGGGATATAGGCTTCAAGCCGCAAGAGCCTTTCGGACGGGCGCTTTTCTTCGGCCAGAAAACGGCGGATGGCGCTAGCCGAGGCGAGGGGTTCTGAACTTATGTTTTCTGCCGGAGCTTCCTCCGGACGCTGTCTGCTTCTTGCATCGCCTTTTCGCGGCAGAAGATGCAGTTTAAGTTTACGGCGCGGATTTTTTTCGTTTTTATTCAGATCCGCAATCGCCATCTGATACTCAAGGGCCAGAATGTTGTTGGGCGCATTTAAAAATGCTTTATAAGCCTCCGCCCGCTCCGGGCGCAGGGTACAGGGCGCCGCTTCCCGGGCGGCGGGAAAATTCATGCCCTCTTTCAGAAATTGCTGTAAATAATTTTTGAACTTTTCAGGTTCCTCATTCAGGCAAGAGGCCAGCTCGTTCAAAATGCGTTCATCCGTGCATTCGGCCCCGCAGACAAGATCCGTGCAGATGCCGGACGCTTTCAGGAGACGGCCCGCCCCGCGGGCAAAATCCCGGGCCGAGGCAGTGGCAAAGGCCGGCGGCAGCTCTAAGACCAGAGACGCACCGGCCTTAAGACAGGCC
>CALLQJ010000039.1 GCA_938014865.1 uncultured Fastidiosipila sp. | reverse complement strand
CAGGCGCAGGAAGCCGGCGCTGACGTCGCGTACCTGGCTTACCGAACCCGGAGCGGAGGTCGACTGCTCCGAATAAATCGTCTGAATGGAATCGACCACACATAAACTCGGTTTGAGCCCGGCGATGATTTCCGCCAGCTTTTCAAACACGACTTCCGTCGTCAGTTTTATCTGCTTTCCCGAAACGCCCAGGCGCTCGGCCCGGAGCTTGACTTGCTGCGGCGATTCTTCGCCGCAGATATAAAGGACCGGTCCGGGTGTATCGGCTGCGGCCGAAGCCTGCAGGAGCAGCGTTGATTTCCCGATGCCGGGATCGCCGCCGACCAGGACCAAAGAGCCCGGTACGAAGCCGCCGCCCAGAACCCGGTCGAATTCGGAAATGCCCGAGGAATAATGGGCGGCCTCGCTTGAGTCCACCTCCGCAAAATCCAGCACGGCGGCGCCCGAGCCGGAATCCGTCAGTTCATCGAGCCAGCCTTGTTCGACGCCGGCGCTTGAGCCGGACGCCGTCTTGCTCTTGGCCGGCCTTATTTTTTGTTCTTCAAAACTGTTCCAGGCGTGACACGACGGACAGCGCCCCATCCAGCCTGAGCTTTCGTAGCCGCATGCGGTGCAGTAATAGATTGTTCTTGTCTTTGCCATAGATTAAGTCCTTCCGAAGAGCACTAAGGTGCATCAGTCCGGCACGTTCGCTTCCAAAAGAACGGGGCAGTGGTCCGAGCCCATGACCTGATCTAAGATATCCGCTTTGACCAGCTGCGGCTTCAGGCGGTCGGAAACCAGGAAATAGTCAATTCTCCAGCCCGCATTCCGCGATCTCGCCCGCGTCCGGTACGACCACCAGCTGTAGCGCTCCTCGGCATCCGGGTAGAAATAACGGAAAGTGTCGGTAAAGCCCGCCTCCAGAAGTTCGCTGAATTTCCCGCGCTCTTCGTCCGTAAAGCCGGCGTTCCGGCGGTTCTGATCCGGATTTTTCAGGTCAATTTCCTGATGGGCCACATTGAGGTCGCCGCAGAGGATGACGGGCTTCTGCTTATCCAGTTCAGAGACGTAAGCCCGGAAGGCATCGTCCCAGCTGCCGCGGTAGTCGAGGCGTTTGAGGCCGGTCTGAGAGTTCGGGGTATAGACGGTGATGAAATAATACTCGGGGTACTCGAGGGTGATGACCCGGCCTTCCCGGTCATGCTCTTCAATGCCCAGATCATAGGCGACGGATAAGGGCTTTTCTTTCGTGAAGACGGCCGTGCCCGAATAGCCTTTGCGTTCGGCGTAATTCCAATACATGTGGTAGCCGGGCAATTCGAGATCGAGCTGGCCCTCGGAGAGTTTGATCTCCTGCAGACCGATGATATCCGCGTTAATTTCGTTAAAAAAGTCCATAAAATTTTTGCGCAGGATCGCACGGATGCCGTTTACATTCCAGGAAATGAATCGTTTTGTCATAATTAAAGAAAATCCCTTTCGTCTTTTTTCTGCTGTCTTTCTGCTATCTTTCCTATTATAAGCTATGATAGAGACTTATATGGCAGAGCAGGATAAAACAGAACTTTTTGAGACGATGCCGATCGGCCGGGCGCTGAGCAAGCTGGCCGTACCGACCGTGCTGAGTTCTCTGGTCATGATCATTTATAACCTTGCCGATACTTATTTTGTCGGCATGCTGAATGATCCTGTGCAGAATTCGGCGGTGACCTTGGCGGCCCCCGTGCTTTTGTCCTTTTCGGCGGTGACGAATCTCTTCGGGATCGGCAGCTCGAGCATGATGAGCCGGGCGCTGGGACTCAAAGACTATGACACGGTACGGAAAAGTTCGGCACTGGGCTTTTACGGGGCGCTGCTGGCGGCTTTTTTGTATTCCCTGATCTTTTTTATATTCCGGCATCCGATTTTGAATCTTCTGGGGGCCGATGCGACGACCTATGCGCCGACGGCTTCTTATCTGATCTGGACCTGCGGTTTCGGGGCGATTCCGGCCATACTGAATGTGGTCTTATCCTATCTGGTGCGGGCGGAAGGGTCCGCCTTGGCGGCCGGTCTCGGGACGATGAGCGGCTGCTTTTTGAATATTATTCTGGACCCTTTCTTTATTCTGCCGGCGTACCTGGATATGGGCGCAGCCGGTGCGGGGCTCGCCACCTTGATTTCCAATCTTGCCGCCTGCGTCTTCTTTTTCCTCTTTCTTGCCGTGAAAAAGGAAAAGACCTATGTCAGCATTAAACCGGAGCATCTCAAGGCCGGCCGCCGCCGACCAGGGCCGCGGTCGCGGCCACGCCCGCCACGATCGCCG
>CALLQJ010000038.1 GCA_938014865.1 uncultured Fastidiosipila sp. | reverse complement strand
GTTGTGTTCCACTTCATTCTTAACAGCATTCAGAACTGAGGAGAAATACTCGTGCGTTAAACCGCAGTGGGTGTCGTCAACAAACAACACGCCGATGTTATACGAACGATTTGTTTTGAGCTGGCGCGCGGCAGCATTAGGATAATAGCCTAATTCACGGGCAACGCGGCTGACTTTTTCCGTCGTCTCCTGACTGATGTCAGAAGCGTGGTTCAAAGCCTTGCTCACGGTTGCTACCGATACCCCGCACACATTGGCAATTTCTTTTAACGTTACCATTTCGCTCTTTCTCCGTATCTAAGTGATTTTCTTGAGTATAGCATGTACGCTTCCGCAAAACTCACTTAAACGTTTTCGTTAGGTTTAGTATAGAGAGATTTTTTCTGTTCGTCAACAGCCATTTGTAATTTATACACTTTAACTGGATAAATCCGGAAGTATTTGTGATGTTTGACAATTATTGGTTTTTTAACGTCATTTTTACGTTCGCAGGATCCGGAACACTCTTCTTAAGATCATATTACGTTCATCAAGCTTATCGTTTTTATAATCTTTTATTTTCTCAGCTTAACCGATTTCGTCTTTAATACCATATATAGCAGCTTCCCTTAAGTTTTTGACATGCCGGCTGTTTTTAACTAAACTGTGAACGTAACAAATTAATAAGTGCGCGAACAAGGGGTGCTTCCCGATGAAGCTGAGAACAAACCCTAAGGGATCGGATCAAGTTAGTACTTGCGTCGAGATGATTCGCCGGTTTCCCTCCCTGCAGCGCGCGAAGGGAGTTTTTTTATGCAAAACAAAAATTTACGTATGATTCTGGAAATTGCCCTCTTTGCGGCAATCGCCATGATACTGGACCTCATTATACCGTCCACCCACAGCGTGAAAATTACGGTAAAAATGCTGCCGATTGTTTTCCTCGCCCTGCGCTGGGGCGTGCTTCCCGGCATGGCGGGCGGCCTGCTCTGGGGCATTCTGCAAATCATTCTGGGCGAGGCCTATATTCTGAGTGCCCCCCAGGTCTTCATCGAGTACATTCTGGCCTTCAGCTGCATCGGGCTGGCCGGGCTTTTTCACAAAAAAATGCAGCGGGCGCTCAGCCGCAAAGAACCGGTAAAATCGGATCTTGCCATGATCGCCACGATGGCCCTGATAACCGGCAGCTTCATCCGCTACATCTGGCACATGATTGCGGGCTACGTCTTCTGGAGCGAGAACATCGAAAGTGTAAAAGCGGCAATTATCAATACGATTTCGGTAAACGGCCTGGCTTTTATTACCGAGACGGTCACCAGCCTGATCCTGCTTTGGATTATGATACCTTCGTTCAAGCAGCTGCTGCGCAATCCCGCCTCCATGCCGGAGCTCCGGGCTGAAGAAAATGCAAACGCCTGAAGAGAAAAAAGCACGGCCAAACAAAGCTTTCATTAAAAATTTTACCTGAGCAAAATACCGGGTTCACTCCCCGGTATTTTTATTCGCAAAAAGCCCTCTTTTCTTTTACACTCGAGATACGATAAAGGGCAAAAGCCCGAAAGGACAGCGCAATGATCTACACCCTCACCTTAAATCCGGCCCTGGACTATATCTGCGACGTTGAGGATTTCCGACTCGGCGCAATCAATCGGAGCCGCCGCGAAGTGCTGCGGCCCGGCGGCAAGGGCATCAATGTATCTCAGGTCCTGAATATACTCGGAAACGAGAGCATCGCTTTTTGCTTTACGGCCGGCGAAAGCGGCAGGCTCCTGGAGCAGCTTCTCAAACAAAGCGCTCTGCCCCACCGCTGCATTGAGCTGGCATCGGGGAGCAGCAGGCTTAACGTAAAGATCCGCTCGCAGGAAGAAACGGCCCTCAATGCCTCAGGTCCTCTCATCGGAGAAAAGGATCTGCAGACTCTTATGAAGGCAATGCAAGGCATCCTGCCGGGCGATCTTCTGATTTTGTCAGGCAGCCTCCCCGCCTCTTCTGAAAAGGATATCTATGCGCGGATCATCCGCAGCCTACGAAAGAAGCAGGAGCATATACAGATCGCTCTGGACAGTTCGGGAGCGGCCTTCGAAGCCGGCCTGGCCGCCGGTTTAGACTTGGTCAAACCGAACCGGGAGGAAGCGGAATTCTTCTGCCGGCGCAAAATACGCAATAAAAAAGAAGCCGCCGAAGCAGCCTCGGAAATACAAAAAGCCGGCGCCCGCAACGTCTTGCTTTCCCTGGGCGGAGACGGTGCTTTGTTTTACGCGGAAGACGGCCGCTGCCTTTACGGCAAAGCGCCCGAAGGCCGGGCCGTGAATACCGTCGGGGCGGGCGATGCCCTTTTGGCCGGCTTTGTACATGCCTATGCGTCGGGAAAGTCCGCAGCCGAATGTCTGGCCCTCGGCCTGGCAGCCGGATCGGCTTCCGCCTTTACGGAGGGACTTCCGGAAAAAGAATGTATTTTTGAATTGGCGAAGGCCTGTGAGCTAAAGGAATTTTAATCGAAATTTTTTCGCAAGCTAGTGTGTAATTTATATCTGTCTATACGCATCGAAAGTTTTATCATCACGAATACTTTGGAGAATTCAATTATTTTAAAATTCAAATTACTTTTTAACATTATATTCAACGTTAAGGCTGTCCATTAGGGAACAATATTCATCTAAATTAATTCTTTCCATTACATATTGCTGAAAGTACTCTCCCATTTTAGACAAGTATTCTATTGATTCACCCGGAATAACTCGAGAATACAGTTTTACAGAATCAAGGTATTCTCTGACAAATTCCACCCCTGTAAAATAAACATCCTCATCTTGTATTACATCAATTCTAGCCGGAGCAGTCTCAAGTAACTCTGCATATAACTTATTGGCTTGATAAGAAGATGCATAATTTAAAAAATCCTTTGCCTGATCTTTTTTTTCAGATTTTATATTGATTGAATATTGCCAGGTAGCTATGTTAGTGGATAAATTTTTAATCTCCGGAATCATAATTGGTGCTAAGGTATTTTTTTCTTGTTCTGATGCATTTGTTATTTTCTTAAATCCGCCGCTATACATGAAAATAAGTCCATACTTTCCCGCAATAAATTTTTCTTCCATTTGCTCATACTGATCAAGTATCTGATTTTTCGGTGTGATATTTTCATCAGAACAAAACTTTAGAAATTTGACAGCATTTCTGGTATTTTCATTTTGCCAATCATAATAATCGCCGCCAAAGAGATTAATAAACAATCCTATCTCATTGAACACATACGTTTTTTCCCATGCTCCTCCATAAGCATACTTATTTTCTCCCCATGGGTAATTTAAGAATAAATCAAGATCTGAACATGTTTGAATGGAATCTAAGCCTATTTCATCTAAGTAATTTTCATTAATAAATAAAAGCAGAATATCCATCTTAAATGGAATAGAGTATATCTCACCATTGTCACCATATAATCTATCAATATAATCTTGCGGATATAAGTTTAATAAGTTCTCATCAAATTCAGATTTTGAAAGTGGCTCCAGATATCCTGAACTTTTAAACATACTAAACATCTCATCATTTATGGTGTATATATCAACCGATGTATCTCCCGACGCAAGGAGAGAACAAATTTTTGCATGACGGCTATCTGCATTTGTCGGACTATCAACAATGTTTATATTAAAACCAAGCTTTTTTTCAAATTCTTGAATATATTTATTAAGCTGACTATTTGCATGATCCACATGCATAATTGAAATAGATTCTTTCGGATCTTCATTTGAAGACTCACTGTTTAACGATTGATTCTCGCTATTATTGACACAAGAAGATAATATTCCTGCTAAATTCAGAAGAATTACCAGACATAATATTATATATTTAGATTTGCACATTAAACATTTTTTTAATTTAAACTTCATTGTTTAGCTCCTAAAAAAGGTGTCGATGCAGCCAAAACTGCACCGACATTTTTAATTTAGCGAGGCCAACGCATTTCTTTTTCAGGAAGTTTCGGGAAGAGATTATGAGGCTCTGTTTGGTACCAATATGCAACTGATGCTACATCATCTGCTCTTTCAAAATTACCTTTGTGACAGGTACCGATTTGCTGTAAAGTAACTCTCAAATCTTCGTGAAAAATAATCGGATCATATATGTGCCAGCGATAGAAACTGCGTTGAGGCAAAGTGTCATTATTGTGATATTTAAAATAAACAGTATCATTTGTTTTTGAATAAAACGGATACCCCATAAATGGAGTACAAAAAGTTTTTTCTTTCACCTCGCCATCTTCTTCATAACCGAAACTCCATGCTCCGCCAAAATAATCTTCAGTTCCGGTTCCACATATCGTAGGAAAATCAGTATCCCCCTCCAAGTAAAACTTCCTTTCCCCTTCTCCCCACCAATAGCGTTCAAGTGTCGTTAAGGCTAAAAATGTTCCGACGTAGTGTCCTTTGCCTTTTACATTATCTAAAACTGTGTAGTCTATTGTCTTCGTTGTTTCTCGTTCTCTCCTCCATTGGGCATGAAAATACAAAACTTCTTCAGGCATGTCATCTGTTAAGCAATAATCAATTTGGAAGAAAAATGCGGGGACAGTAACTTCATGTTGATTTTCTATTGTAATTTTGGCATTTTCTTTAAATGGCATCTGAAAATAACAATTCATAGCACGTGTTGGATTTACAGCAATAGGTATAGAATTGACTTCGTAACTTCTGCCGAAGCCCAGGCAGAAGAAGTCTCCGAGAGGTACTTCTACTGAAGGATTTTTTTCTCCGTCCCAATACATTCTTAATACTAAATCTCTAAGCACATAATAATCATGCTCGGTTCTGTCTGTTACTGTCATCCAAATATGCTGGATAACACCGGGGCCATTAATATCTGCCAATGTTACAGTACTTCCCGGTTCAAGGCCTTGTATACATGGCGAACCCTTACGCGACGGACCAAGATGGCTTGATGCCTTTCCGCCACTCCCTTTTTCTCCTTTAGGGTTCTCACCGGTAATAGATCTGCTTCTGCCATGCTTCATTAATGTTAGTGAACTTAAACTGTGTGTGAACATTTTATTTCCTCTTTCTATTTGATTAAAAATATTTACGCTTTTATACCGCCTGCCATAATACCGTCCATAATTTGCTGCTCAAAAATCGCCACAAAAATTATGATTGGGAATAGAATGATCCACCCCATAGCACTGACTAAATCCCATGGCATACCGTACATATTATTCCGAAGCGGAAGCTGGACAATGGAAACGCTGAGCACCTGTATATTATTCGCATAATAAAGAGGTGTGAAAAAATTATTCAAACAGGTAATGAAATTTATAATGCATACAGTAGCAATTGCCGGTCTCATCAGCGGCAGTACGATGAGGAAGAGGCGCTGAGTAAAACTTGCACCATCAATAGCCCCGGCTTCCTCCAAAGACAATGGTATATCCGTAACAAAATTTCTAAGCACTAAAATAGTGAAAGGCGTAATTGCACTAATGTATAAAATGATCAGACCTGGATACGTATCAAATAATTTTACTTTCTGCATAAATTCATAAAGCGGTCTGGCCGTAACCACCTCCGGTATTAACATTGTCGCAATAATAAATGCAAATGCAGCGTTGATACCCTTGGATTTGAATCTTGCGAAGCCATATGCTCCCATGACACAAATTAATGTACTAATTATAATTGTCAAACCTACAATAACGACCGTGCTCCAAATTTTAGATAAGAGACCAACATTTTCAACAAGGAAAATATAACTATCTAATGTAGGGTTATTAGGGAAATAATCAATCGGCGTTTTAAACAAGTCTCCGGGAGGTGTTATTGATGATATAAAAATCCAATATACAGGAAATAAAATAATAAAGGATACAATTGCGCAAAGAACCCATCTGCCAATTTTTATGAAATAGTTGTATACATTGTTTTTAATTCCATGTTTCATATTTACTCCTAATCTTCTAATTTATTCATCAGTTTTAGATTGACTGCCGAGAAAACAGCCATAATTATAAATAAGAAAACTGCCAGAGCTGCAGCAAAGCCAATGTTGAGATTTGTAAAGGCTTCCATTGATATTCTGTAGGCAATTAACGAAGTATCCTCTCCCGGACCGCCTGAAGTCATGGAATAAACCAAATCGAAAGTTGTTAAGCGCCAGAGAGTAAAGGGTATACAAAGCATCAGGATGTTTTTCAGCATCAAAGGTAGTGTTATATGAAAGAACGACTTGAGTCCGGACGCACCATCGACTCTTGCTGCTTCATAAATTTCATTGGAGATGAACTGTAATCCGGATAGTATTAGAATTGCAAAAAACGGTAAATCTTTCCAAAGATCCATTATAATAACCGCTATTCGTGCTGTGTTTTTATGTATTAACCAACTCAACTGAAAATCAGGATTAAACCACCTTATAAAGTCATTGACTAAGCCATAATCATTATTAAAAGCCCATTTAGCAGCCATGCCGGTTACGACTGCTGGCATAGCCCAGGGTATTAATACGATAGTTCTCAAAAATCTCCGGCCCTTAAATTCCATATTTAATATGAGGCCTAAAATCACCCCTAATATAATATGAAAGAACATAGATACAACGACAAATATTCCCGTAAACTCAAAAGTAGCTAAGGTCTTATCATCTTTAAATATATTTATATAATTTCCGAATCCGGTAAATTCATCGACCCCGCTCAAAACTCTTATATCAAAGAAACTATTATAAATTGTTTTAAATATCGGATAAATTGTCGTAAAACTGCGTAATAATAGGACCGGAAGGATCAAAATCCATGGAATAAATCGCTTTAAATCTTTCTCTTTCATTATTATCTCCCATTACGAATAATTACAGCGGTAGTTGAAATAACCACCGCTGCAACATAATATCCATGTTTACTTACTATATGTTTCTGTATACTCCTGTGCCTTATCTACAAATTCATCGATTGTAATCTCGTCCTTTATATAGGACTGGAAAGCGGTCCCCATTGCTGTAATAAATTCCATGGTCTGCGGCAACATAGGACGTCCTTTAACTACACACTCATTGGCATAACGTGAATACATTTCTTTAGCAGGATCTGTGTCCGGAACTACTACTTCTGCAACATCTTTCCTGGCAGGATAATGATCGAAGGCCTTGTAATTCGCCTCCATACCCTCTTTACTTGCCATATATTCCAAAAATTTAACTGCAGCATCTTTATTTTCAGAAGCAGCGTTTAAGACATAGCTCCAGGAATCTGTAAAAATATATTTTTGGTCTGAAAATTGAGGAACCATCGCCATGTGGATCTTATCCTCGCCAAGCATACCTGCGTCTGAATAATCTGTTCCCAGGCCCCACATAAAGAGACATCCGTATTTGCCATCATTAAATTTTGGATTCATCTGTTCATACTTATCAGCAATTTGGTCAATTGGAGTGTAGCCTTCATCAACCAGCATATGTAAAAATTCCATAGCTTCTTTGTTTTTAGGATTTGTCCAGTCTAAATAATCTCCGCCGAACATATTTACAAATTGAGCTAATTCATTAAAAACATACGTTTTTTCCCATGAACCGCCATAACCGAATCTTCCGTTTCCGGACGCTTTCTCCATATACTCTAAAAATTCTTCTTTATTAGTAATAGAATCCACTCCGACTTCGTCCATGATTTCCTGGTTAACCCAAAAAGCAAGATACCCTGAATATCCGGGAACTCCAATAATCTGCCCGTTATCGTCCGTTATCATATCTGCGACATACCCTACGGGGAATTCATCTCTGATATCCTCTGTCATCACAGTATCATTCAGGCCTTCCAGCCAGCCCGTATTTTTAAAAGATGCACACATTTCATCATTGACTTCAAAAACATCAACACTGGAATCTCCCGTTGATAAAATTGTCGTAATCTTTTGCTGTCTTGTATCTGAATCCGTGGGGGCCGCAATATAATTGATTTTCAGTCCGGTTGCTTCTTCAACATTTTTTAGCCAATCTTCAAAATCCGGATCAGTCGACATAATTGTATATAATGTTAATTCATCTTTTGTTTCTGTATCGTCCTGCTGTTCAGACTCTTGATTCGGCTCCTTTTCTTTGTTTGCATTTCCCTTTGCATCATTATTACCGCCACATCCTGCTAAAGTTGTCAGTACAAGTGCAAAGCTTAAAATGACATTAATGATCTTTTTCATAAATTCCTCCTTACTCCTTACAAGATAGTTTTGAAGTCAACTAAAGATTATCAAGAGATGTTCAAAGGAAAAATATAATTTCTTAAGATTCATTTATAATTTTATATGTTCATATTGAATAAATAATCACCATCATTTATACTCCGAATTGTGACTTATATATAATAATTATTCATATGAAAAATATTTTTAAAAAATTTTATAGAATTAGTTCAAGCTATAGAGGTAAGCTTCTATTAGCATTTTTGTTGTGCACCTTAATTCCGGTTTCTTTAATCGCCGGTATAAGCTACAAAGTGTCTTATAAAATTGCCAGTGAAAAGATTATCGATTCAGTAAAATTGGCAGGAACTCAACTGGAAATCCAAATATCAAATACCATGCTCCAAGCTGAGAATGTTTCTGATGCTCTTCAGCATGACTTGTATGCATTAAACGGCATTGCAGATAAAGATTTATTTTTACAACTCAATTTTTTCACTTCATTAAGAAGCGATATCTCTCTGTATAGCGATACATTTGATTTTAGTCATATTTTTGTTCTTTTAGATAAAGATATATTTGGCAGTGATGAAGATGTATACTTTTTTAATTTAGATAAATTAAACGATTTTGATATAGATAAAAATGATTTAAAAAATTTAGGTGCTTCTTCCAAGTGGTTTTTCAAGCAAGACATACAACTTCCCAGAATAGTAGATCAAAAACGGATTATCGAAAATGCAATAATCTGTTCCAGATCGATGCATAATCAGCAGAGCGGAAAGATAGACTACGCATTTTTTATTGTTATTGACGCTTCTGTGTTTTCCGATTTGTTAAAAACATCTTTTCTGGATAATCCAATAGATTCATATCTGATTACGAACAAATCTGAGATAATTGCTTCATCATCTGCAGAACAACTCAACAAAAAAATTACTGATGAAACATTTGATAAAATCCGAAATAATTACGGAAAAATTTTCGAAAATAATAACAGTCTGGTATATCCCCTTGAACTTAATAATGGACTATCCTTAATGATCACAATACCCAAAAACTATATTCTTAGCGGAACTGCAGTTTTGCTTCGCAGTATAATCATTGCGCTAGTTATTACATTGACTATGACGCTGATCATCATATTTTTAATCACAAGAAAATTAACAAGCAAAATACTTCTTTTGTCAGATGCCATGAACAAGTATAGTTTAAATGACGACTATGAAGACACTATACCTAAGCTGGATTTAACAGAAAAAGATCCGGAGTTTTACGACGAAATAGATAATTTATGGGTTGCTTTTGAAGCAATGAACAGAGAAATACAGAAAAACATACAGTCTGTTTTAGATCTTTCTTTAACAGAAGAAAGGTTAAAATACCAATTATTGCAGTCTCAAATTAACCCCCATTTTCTCTATAATATTCTCGAATCCATAAAAACATGTCAGTCATTAGGTAAAATAGATGTTGCAAATCAAATGATAAGCGACTTAACTCGCTTCTATCGCTTAAGCTTAAGAAAATCAGACGTGCTTATCACCATCGAAGATGAAATTGAAATAATTGATTTATATCTAAAAATGGAAAATCTGTGTCATAACAACCGAATTAATTGGAATATTAATTTAGATGACGGAATTGAAAATTTTCTTATTTGTCGCTTTACACTTCAGCCTTTTATTGAAAATAGCATCAAACATGGTATGTCCTCAGGTAATCGTTCGATAAATATAAATATATCTGCAGAATATGGTGATGATACGGTGATCATCATAATTGAGGATGATGGTATCGGCATGGATCAAGGAACTTTAAATGAAGTTCTGGAACAAATTACCAACGGCGATATATCGTATAACAAAAACTTTGGAATAAGCAACGTTAACGGAAGAATTTCAAGCGAATTATACGGGAATGGTGAATTGAAGATAACGAGCAAGAAAAATATCGGCACTAAAGTACGTATTGAGTTTGATCAAATGATCGAGGGACTAAACAATGAAAAAAGTTTTACTGGTTGATGATAATTCCATTGCTTTAGAAGGAATCAAAAAAAATATTAATTGGGCTGATTTAGGTACAGAAATTGCTCAAGTTGAAACAGATGGATTTTCAGCCTTAGAAACAATGAAAAAAACACCCTGCGATCTCATAATCTCAGACATTGAGATGCCGGGGATAGACGGTATTTCAATGAGTAAACAAGCTATTAAAATAAATAAATTTGTAAAAATAATTTTAATCTCAGCTTATGATCGCTTTGAATATGCTAAAAGAGCTATACGTTTAGGTGTATTTGATTATATTGAAAAACCAATAGATTATGCTTATCTTTCAGAAAAAATAAAAAACGCATGCGATGAAATTGATAAAGAAAAGCTCAGTTTAAAATTATTGGAACAAAGTCGACCGGCAATGATTGACAAGTTTTATAATGACCTGTTTCATTACACAAGGAAAGAAGCAATTTATCACTTATCCGAATATATTGATTTTTTAGATCTTGATTTAAATTATAAATACTTCTGTGTTGTTATCTGTAAAATTGAAAATGCTAAAGAGCTTAAGGACGAATACGGAATAACACAATATGAAATGATGCTCTATAAATTAAAAGACATTATTCACCAGCAGTTCAATTTTTTTAATTATAAATACATTCAAAAAGGATTTAATAATTTTAAGATAATTATTGCTCAAAATGCATTTAGCAAGGATGACTTTTTAAAAGATCTACATAAAGCAACAGAAAAAATCATTTCTAAAGTGTCGTCTGCCGCTCTCTTAGTTAATATCGGTATTGGCAGCGTAGAAAAAGATTTATGGAACTCATTTTTATCTCATGAAAGAGCTTTACATGCTTTAGAATATCGATTTTTCTTTCCTCAGAAAAATATTTTTGACAGCAAAGAAGCATTAGGGAAAAATCTTTCTCTAGAACCCTTTTCAGAAACAAAAGCAGATGAGTTGATACGTCTTTTTTGTCAAAAAGATTTTGTAACT
>CALLQJ010000037.1 GCA_938014865.1 uncultured Fastidiosipila sp. | reverse complement strand
CATGGTGCGTCTGGGGGGAAGGGCTTTTGTTTCGGATCCTGCGGTCGGCGCTTTTGATGTCAGCATGTCGACGCTGAGACGACGCTGGCCGGATTACTATTACGGAAAAAGCGACAGCAATCTGGATAAGATTGAATACGTGACGGCGGAAATTCCCTTCGAAAGCGTGACCCGGGAAAATCCCGAGCTTCCCGAAGGCGAGAAGAGGACGGTGCAGGAGGGGGAAAACGGCGAGCGCAAGCTGACTTATAAAATTCACTATAAGGACGGCAAGGAAGTCTCGCGGGAACTGATGGATGAACCCGCCGTGATCAAAGAGGCCGTCGATGAGATTATCGAAATCGGCACAAAGAAAAATACGCCGCCGATCCTTTCGGGCGTGAAGGCCGAACACAGTATTGCGTACGGGGAAAACTTTGACTTCAGAGAAGGGGTCAGCGCCTATGATGAAGAAGACGGTCCGCTCGGTTTCGAGGTCGATAAGGGCGGCTTCGATCCGCAGAAGCCGGGACGCTATAAAATCGTCTATTCGGCCGAGGACAGCCAAGGGTTCAAAAGCGAAGCCGTGCTCTTCCTGACCGTCCTGCCCGAAGCGACGACGCCGTCGACGAGCCCCTCTGCTTCCGGGACGCGGCCGGAAGAAACAAGCGGCACAACAGAACCCGGCGAAAGTACGAGCGAGCCTTCAGCAAGCGAAAGCACGGCTGAAACGACGGAAAAACCGGCGGAAACGGAAAAGCCGGAGGAAACGGAAAAACCGGCGGAAACGACCAAGCCGGAGGAAACCAGTGAAACCACGCCCGCTGCAAGTTCCGAAACAGCGGCGACAAGCGTGTCCGAAACAGAGGGAGAAAAACGATGAAAAAAGCATTGAGAAGATTT
Source organism: uncultured Fastidiosipila sp. (assembly GCA_938014865.1). Classification (GTDB taxonomy): domain Bacteria; phylum Bacillota; class Clostridia; order Saccharofermentanales; family Fastidiosipilaceae; genus JAAYZH01. The sequence goes on along the minus strand of CALLQJ010000037.1, from coordinate 1,694 downwards.
GGGCTTTTGCTGCTGTGCTGCGGCCTGCTTACGGCATCGGCCTGCGGCGGAACGAAGACGCCGGATGAGGGCGGAGAGCTGACAGCGGAACGCAGGGAAAAGCTTGCAGAAACAGCCGGGCAGGAGGAAGAAAGCACGCTTTCGGAAGCGCCCGAAGCAAAGGACGAGGAAGCCCCGGCGTCAGAAGATGAAACAGCCGGAACGACGATCGTGCAGCGCCTGGAAAATAAGGAGGCGCAGACGGAGGAGCCGGCCGAAGGCGATTATGTCTTCAGCTATAAGGGCACAGATATCGTGATGTTCAAAGAGCTCGACGAGCTCATCGACGCACTCGGCCCGGCCAATGAAGAATTTAAAGCGCCCAGCTGCCTTTTTGACGGCAGCGATGACTTTGTTTATGCCTACGACGGCTTTGACCTTAACGGGACAGAACTCGACGGGGAGGTATTGCTGGTCGGCGTATTTTTAAATGACGGCACGGTCGAGACCCGGGAGGGGGTCAAAATCGGGGACACGGCGGCGGAGGTCCGGGAGGCTTACGGCGAGCCGGATGAAGATTTAAGCGGCAGCCTGCTCTGGCACGGGGAGACGACAGATCTTAATATAGTGGTCCTCAATGACGAGGTAACCGCCATCTCGTATATTGCCCGCATCGATGAAGAGTAAATTCTGACGAAAGGCCGGCTCCGTGGTATTCAGCAGCGTCACCTTCCTTTTTATATTTCTGCCGCTCACGCTTTTATTGGTCCGTTTGGCGAAGCCGAATGTCAAAGCAATGAACGGCGTCCTGCTCGTGATGAGCCTCTTATTTTATGCCTGGGGCGAGCCGGTCTATCTTTTCCTGATGCTGCTGAGTTCGGCCGTCAATTACTTCACGGCCTTTGCCATCCGGAAACGGCCGGTCTTTGTTTTCAATATTATTTTCAACCTGGCCCTTCTGGCGCTGTTTAAGTACGCGGGCTTTTTTACGGAAATGCTGAATGCCCTGACAGGCGCCGCCTTGCCGGTCCCTGAGATTCCGCTTCCGATCGGGATCAGCTTTTATACCTTCCAGACGATGAGTTACATCATTGATCTGAGAAGGGGCGAGGCCGCGCTGCAGAAAAATTATTTCCGCCTGCTTTTATACATCACTTTATTCCCTCAGCTGATCGCCGGACCCATTGTCCGCTACAGCGATATTGAAGAACAGATGAGCTGCCGCGAGATCACGAGCGAGGATCTCAGCTGCGGTACACGGCGTTTTGTCAGGGGGCTGGCGAAAAAACTCCTGATTGCCAATCAGATGGCTTATGTCGTTGACAGCCTTTACGGGAAAACGGCCTTCACCTTTTCTCTTGCCTGGGTGCTCGCAGGCTTTTATGTCCTCCAGCTTTATTTTGATTTTTCCGGCTACTCCGACATGGCCATCGGCCTCGGGCGCCTCTTCGGTTTCCGTTTCCGGGAAAATTTTGATTATCCGCTCCGTTCGGCAAGCATGCAGGCATTCTGGCGGCGCTGGCACATCAGCCTGTCGAGCTGGTTCAAAGAATATCTTTATATCCCTTTGGGCGGAAACCGCAAAGGAAAATTCCGCACTCACATAAACCGCCTGATTGTCTTTTTTCTGACCGGCTTATGGCATGGCGCTGCCCTGAATTTTATTTTATGGGGGCTGTGGCAGTGGCTGTGGATCACGCTCGAAAAAATATTTG
>CALLQJ010000036.1 GCA_938014865.1 uncultured Fastidiosipila sp. | reverse complement strand
TCGCCGGACCGAGCCTGCTCCGCGACCCCGAAAGCGGTGATGTATGGATCTTCAGCATCATGATCGACCGCCGCAGCCCCCGCGAACAAAACGCATCCGGCTGGGCCCACAACGCCGGCCTCACCCGAAAACTGCAGCTGACGGACGACGGACGCGACGTCATGATCCGGCCGATCGACGCCGTCAAAACGCTCGAAAAGGAAACGCTGATTTCGGCGGAAAATCTCTCCCTCAGCGAGGCCAACGCCCTGCTGTCTGAAATTAAAGAAGATATGCTCCACATCGAGCTCAGCGCCGATGTAAAAAAAGCCCGGCGTTTCGGCATCGCCCTTCAGAAAAATGCGGAAAAAGCCCACGCAGCGTTCTGCTATGATCCGGAAGATAAGACCGTCACGGGCCTCTATGAAGAATCAGCCGAAGCCCGGCCCCAAAAGGTATCGGGTCCCCTGCCCGCCGGCGATACGATTTTCCTGGATATTTACGTGGACCGCTCGCTGATCGAAGCCTTCTTCAATAATTACAAGGCAATCTCTCTGAGGTCTTATCCCGGCGATCCCGAGGCCTTGGGGATCGAAATTCAGGCTGAGGGTGAACTAAGGATCAAGCGGCTTCGGGTCGCAAGAATGGGCGGTATTTTCTGATAGCCGCCGGCCGGCAGGTCATGGCCGCCGCCTCGAGCCAACGCTGATCCCGGCAAAGATTTCCCATAACGAAACCCGCCGCGGCCGGCCCTGAAAGCCTTTGCCCGGCGGGTTTTGTAGTATCGCCGTCAGAATTTTCCGCCGCCCTGCCTCCCCGGCTCGGTCGGCTCCGGCTCCTAAGCCTCCGCCGACGGCAGATTTTTCACCGACAGCGCCCGGATCGCGTTCAATACCGCAATGATCATCACGCCGACGTCGGCGAAAATCGCCCACCACATATTGGTCAGACCGAAGGCACTCAAAATAAGGACCAAGACCTTGACGCCGATGGCGAAGACAATATTCTGGTAGACAATCCGCAGGGTCTTGCGGGAAATCTTCATGGCCGTCGAAATCTTCATCGGATCATCGTCCATCAGCACAATGTCCGCCGCTTCAATCGCCGCATCCGAGCCCATGGCCCCCATCGCAATCCCGATGTCCGCCCGGCGCAGCACCGGCGCATCATTAATGCCGTCACCGACGAAAGCGATCTTGGCCTCGTCCTCTTTCGTCTCGATCAGTTCTTCCACCTTGCGGACCTTATCCGCCGGCAGCAGTTCCGCATAATGCTCGTCGATGGCAAGCGCATCCGCCACTTCATCCGCCACCCGCTGCTCATCACCGGTCAGCAGAATCGTACGCTTCACGCCGGCCTTCTTCAGGGCCCGGATCGCCTCCGCCGCCTGCGGCTTCAGGACGTCCCGGATGACGATATGCCCCTCGTATTCGCCGTCAATCGCCATATGCACGATGGCGCCGACCGAATGACAGGGGATCGCCTCCGCCCCGACCTCTTTCATCAGCCGCTCATTGCCGGACGCCACTTCCCGGCCGTCCACGGTCGCCAGAATGCCAGCCCCGCTGATCTCGCGGATATTTTCTGCCCGTGCAGGATCAATATGCTTGCCGTACGCCTTCACCAGGCTGCGGCTGATCGGGTGCGTCGATGCACTGCCCGCCACGGCCGCATATTCCAAAAGCGCCTCATCCGACATCTCATTATGATGAATCGCATAGACTTCAAAAACACCCTTTGTCAAGGTACCCGTCTTATCAAAGACTACCGTACGCGTCTTGGCCAGTGTCTCCAGATAATTGGAGCCCTTCACCAAAATACCCGCCTTGCTTGCACCGCCGAGTCCGGCAAAAAAGCCCAGCGGGATGCTGATCACCAAAGCGCAGGGGCAGCTGATGACCAGGAAGGTCAGCGCCCGGTAAAGCCAGGTGCCCCAGGCCGGACTCCGGCTCATGAAGGCCAGGCGGATAACGGGCGGCAGGAGCGCTAAAGCCAGGGCCGCAATCACCACGGCCGGGGTGTAGTAGCGTGCGAAACGGGAAATAAAACGTTCGGAACGCGCCTTTCTCGCGCCGGCATTTTCCACTAAATCGAGGATCTTCGAGACCGTCGATTCGCCGAAGACCTTTGTTGTCCGGATGTGCAGGACACCCGAAAGATTAATGCAGCCGCTGACAATATCGTCGCCCGGCTCCACATCGCGCGGCAGGCTTTCGCCGGTCAGCGCCGCCGTATTCAAAGACGAACGGCCCTCGATGACCACCCCGTCGATGGGCACCTTCTCGCCGGCCCGCACCACGATCACGGTCCCGATCGGCACCTCGTCCGGATCTTTCTGCACGATCTCGCCGTCCTCTTCAACATTCGCATAATCCGGGCGGATATCCATCAATTCGCTGATGTTCTTGCGGCTGCGGCCGAGGGCATAGCTTTGGAAAAACTCCCCGATCTGGTAAAAGAGCATGACCGCAATCGCCTCGGTATAGTCGCCGCTTCCCGAATACAAGGCAAGCGCAATCGCCCCGATCGTCGCCACCGCCATCAGGAAATTCTCATCCAAAACCTGCCGGTTCCGAATGCCTCTCCAGGCCTTCTGCAAAATATCATAGCCCACGATGAGGTAGGGCACGAGGTACAAAATGAAACGAAAAACGCCATCTGCAGGCACAAAATGCAAGATCAGCATCAGCAGCGCCGACGCGATGATCCTGCCCAGCATCTTCTTTTGCTTTTTACTCATAAACTCCTCTTTCGCTCTCCATTACCTTTGAGCTGATCGGGCTTTTGTATAAAAAAATCTGCCCGAAGTCCGACACTCTGCCGTCCCCCGCAGCAAAAAACCCGAACTCCGGGCAATGCTTAAACGCTCTTAATAATCAATTTCTATATCCGGGTCAATTTTCTTGCTGCGCTCTAAAACCTCCGCCATGACCTTCTCGGGATCCGCGCCCTCGTCGAAGCTCACGTTCATCTTCAGCATCATGAAATTCACCGCGCAGTCCTTGACCCCCGGCGTCTCTTTGGCCGCCGCTTCCATCTTGTTCGCACAATTCGCACAGTCTACTTCAATATCGTATTTCTTTTTCATTGATGACTCCTTAAGCTCGTCTCTAACGATTAAACGTTTATTTAATTGTTTAATCTCATGATATAATCCGAGCCTGCTTTCGTCAAGTCAAAAACCCCCTTATTCATATTTTTTTCAGGAACTTAAACGAAAAGTCCGCCCCTGCGAAAAAAGCCCTTCCGCATAAAAAAAGCCCGTCCCCCGAGAGCATCCTCGAAGGACAGGCCAAAACCGAACCCTATCCCGGCAGCGGCCCTAAAACCCCGGGCCCTAAAACCCGAGCCCTGAGACCTAAAACCCGGGCCCTAATACCTATTTAATAATCAAATAAACAAACAGCCGACCTGATAAACCACAAAGGTAATCACCCAGGCCAC
>CALLQJ010000035.1 GCA_938014865.1 uncultured Fastidiosipila sp. | reverse complement strand
GCATTCCGCGCACGGCGGAAATTCTGCCGGAACTTGAAAGCGGCAGCCGCGGCGCCCATGTGGTCTTAAAGCTGCAGGGCGAACGCCTGAAAAGCGGCGAGGCGCTCTACAGCGATGTTCCCCCGGCAGCCGAAGCGGCCGAGCTCAAGGCGGTCCCGTACTATGCCTGGGGCAACCGCGGCGCAGGGGAGATGCGTGTGTGGATGCACGAGTCGTTGTAATAATATTAGTTTTTACGGCGATTAGGTGTATCCTTAGGAATATGTTTGAAGAGAAAGCGGCTGTTTCGGAGGGCCGCATGAGGAGAAAAGAATTATGGCCTACAGTCCGCAATCAGGGAAAAATAAATTTGTCAAGATACTTCTAATTGTCTTGCTCATAGCCGCCGCAGCGGCCGTCTTTGTCTTTTTGTGGCCGCAGCTTCAGGAGAGATTCAATAAAGACAATGAAGTGCGCTATAAAGTGCTCGACGAAAAAGTCCATGAAGGGTCGGAAGACGCGCCGGGGAAGCTAGAGACCGGCGAAAAGAATCCGTATCAGCTGGTGAAAGATGAAGTCCTGCTGGAAGCGGGCAGTGATGAGCTTTCGGTGGAGGCCTTCCTGACGGATTTATACAATCCGGTCGATGATGCCCATTTCACGGGAGATTACGAGAGCATCGATCTGAATACGCCGGGCCGCTATCCGGTGCAGATACAGGTCGGATCCGGCATTCTGGATTCGCTTCTGATTATTGAAGATACAACGCCGCCGGTCCTGGAACTGCATGATCTGGCGGTGCCGCAAGGCTATCTGGTCCGCCCCGAAGATTTTGTTTCCAGAGCTGAGGACAACAGCAGCTTCACGCTGGATTTTGTGACGGTTCCCGTGCAGGACGCCGAGGAGGCGCAGACGGTGGAGATTTCGGCCGAAGATCAGGCCGGGCATGTGACGACGGCGGAGGCCGCTTTGCATTACGTCCCGCTGGCCGAAAAAATCGTTATGGAAGCGTCTTCCGAAGGCCGGCCGGAGACGGAAGATTTTGCCCTGGAAGGGCTCCGGAGCGATCTTTTAGAGCCGCTCACGGATCTTAGTGCCTGCCGCCTGGATCGTCCGGGGAGCTTTAAAGTGGATTTTCTTTATGACGGTCTGCCTTTATCGTCGACCTTAGTCATTGAAGATACGACGCCGCCCGAAGCCGAGGCCCGTACGGCTCTGGCCTTTGTCGGGAGTGAACCCGCCGCGGAAGATTTCATTCTTTCGGCGGAGGATGCGACGGCCCTCAGCTATGAACTTATTAAGAAGCCGGACTTCACGGAAGAAGGGACCTTTCCCGTGCTCCTTCGCATTACCGACGAAGCGGGCAATGAAACGGATCTCGAGTCTGAGGTCGAAGTTGTCGCGGACGAGACGCCGCCCGAAATTTCAGGGGTGCGTGATCTGACGATGGCAAAGGTAAATTACATTGATCTTGTAAAACATATCAGGGTGGAAGACGATCTGGATCCTGCACCGCGTCTGGAGCTGGACTTTTCGGAAGAAAAGCACAGCCTCCCCGGCAGCTATGAACTCACTTACACGGCAAGGGATGAGGCCGGCAACGAAAGCACGGCGTCTTTTACCCTGACCGTTCCGGAATTCA
>CALLQJ010000034.1 GCA_938014865.1 uncultured Fastidiosipila sp. | reverse complement strand
ACACTCTTTCCCTACACGACGCTCTTCCGATCTCGGCGACGTACTGGGTGATGGGGGCGGCCTGGCTCTGCCTGCATTTATGGGAGCATTACCGTTATACAAAGGACAAAGCGTTCCTGGAAGAGCATTATTATCTGCTGCGTGACGCGACGGTCTTTTTCCGGGATTATTTATGTGAAAATGAGGCGGGAGAACTCGTCGTCTTTCCGACGGTCTCTCCGGAAAATACCTATCTTCTTCCGGACGGCAGCAAGGGGCGCCTTTCGGAAGGCTGCTCCATGGACAGCCAGATTCTATACGCCTTGTTTACGGCAACGATCAGGGCATGCGAGATTTTGGAAAAAGATGCGGACTTTGCCGCCGAAACAAAAGCGCTGCGCGCGAAGCTGCCGCCGCTTAAAATCGGACGGGACGGCTGCCTTCAGGAGTGGCCGGAAGATTATGCAGAAGCAGAACCCGGCCACCGGCATATTTCGCATCTCTTTGCGCTTTTCCCGGGGGAGCAGATCCGCCCCGATAAAACGCCGGCGCTTGCGGAAGCCGCGGTCAAGACCCTGGAAAAACGCCTTCAGCACGGCGGCGGGCACACCGGCTGGAGCCGGGCCTGGATTATTAATTTCTGGGCGCATCTGAGGCGCGGCCGGGAAGCGGGCGAGAATATTAATCAGCTTCTGATAAGTTCCACGCTGCCGAATCTTTTTGATACCCATCCGCCCTTCCAAATCGACGGCAATTTCGGCGGAACAGCCGGCATTGCCAATGTCCTGATGCAAAGCAGTGACGAGGCAATTTATCTTCTGCCGGCTCTGCCGCCCGGCTGGGACAAAGGCAAGATCAGAGGCCTTAAAGCGAAAGGGGCTCTGACCCTATCTGTGGAATGGGAGCAGCGCAAGCTGAAAGCACTGAAGATCCGGGCGGAACAGCCGTATGAAGGTACGGTCTTCTGCGGAGACGCTGAGCGGGCGCTGCACTTAGCGGCCGGCGAGACGATTTATTTGGACGAAAACTTAGATCCGAGATCCTGAGCCGAGAGGAGTCTTAGCACAAAACAAAATCCCCGCCTTCCCGGAAAGCGGGGATTTTTCTCTTTATGGCACGACGATAAATCTGTTTTTAAATGATTCACATATTGTTTTCTAGAAAATCTTTCAGCTTGCTGGAAGCGTCTTTTTCCCTCTCGCCATTGCAAACTATTGTGATAATTTCACCCTGTTTAATAGCCAGACTCATTATGGCAAAGACACTTTTAGCGCCTATTGCTTTCTCTCCCTCTTTTTTTATTGTGATATCACAAGGAAATTCTGCAGCGATTTCTGAAATTATTCCTGCAGGTCTCATATGCATTCCTTTTTCATCTTTAATTTTAAACTCAAATGATTCCATGACATACCTCTTATTCGATGTTTTATTTAAGAATGCAATATTCTGTAATAAAAGTCCAAATCATTATATGGCGACCATAAATTTTTCTGACACCTACAAAACGAACATTGCAATTGATTACAATCATGCAATATGCACAACATATATTTTGTAATACGGGATTGTGTCGGACATAATGTGAAATAGACTTTATAAAACCCTCATTTTAAACTTATGGATAAGTAGATATATGTTAATTTGTAGGGATATTTTATGAGAATCAAGCTTCTTACTGACCTTTTGTATAAATCTGATAAGAAAGATCTCACTAGCACTGAGCTTGCACAAGCTTTGTCAGTAAGTAGTCGAACAATTTTACGGGATATTAAGCAGGCCAATCAGATTGGAACTATACATGGGTTTAGCATCGAGAAGAATAGAAACAATGGCTACTACATAAAGATCTTGAATCATGATTTGTTTTCTAAGTGGCGTCTTTCATTTGGTGATGACTTAGAGGAAAATGCATTAATTTATGATGTCACTAAATATTTATTAGAAAATGAAAAAGCAAAACTAGATGATTTAGCCATCTTCTTTCACTATAGCCGTTCTTCAATGTCCCGAATTTTGTCTGATGTTGAAGCATTACTAAAATCTTATGGAGTTAAGTTAAGCAGTAAACCGTATACCGGTTTATTTATTGATGCTAATGAAATTGCGATTAGAAATGTTTTAACACAAGTTGATTCAGAAGCATCATTATTCGCTCAAGATAAATCAAATAAGAAAAGACTTCTAAAAAGTCTTGAGACACAGAAATATATTTATCCGAATAAGATGAATATTATTTTCTTAAAATATCTTTTTATTACTTTTAACAGAATAGAAGCTAATTGCATCTTAGATATGCCAAATCTATATTTTGAAGGTCAGAGAATCTATGTCAAAAATAATATTCAGGCTGTAGAGAATATTATAAAGGATTTTTTTCCTGAATTTTTAAGAATTTTAAATTATGATATTGAGCTAATTTATTTAGCAATTCTATTCGGACAATTTTTACCGGAAGGAAATGAAAAACATAAGTTTGATAATTCTGTCATAGTCTTGTGTAAAGAAATCATTTGGAGTGCATTTGAAAGAATTCGTAAAAGTTATCAAATCGATTTAACAGAAGATTTTGTGCTCAGAAATAGTCTGGAGAAACATTTAGCCAGAAATTTTGGCGGGTATTTACTGGGAACTAACACAGAGAATATATTTATAGAAGAATTGAAAAAAGCCTATCCCTCTGCTTATTACTATGCTTTAGAGCTAGCAGCCTGCATATCGGACCATACTTATTCAACTATATCTCAAGAAAGAATTTCTCATATTACGTATTATTTTGCCGCAGCTCAAGAGAGGCAGGGACGTGAGAAAACTTGGACTACAAGTATTATTCATAAAAATGATGTTGGAGAAGCCATATTATTAAAATCTCGTTTGGAGTCCGAGTATAAAAATATTTCGATTGTAGAACCCTATAAAAACGAAAGTGAAATTTCAATTGAGCCCGGAATTGACTTTTATATATCAACTGCACCCATACAGAAATCTATTTATTTAGGAAAACCTGTAGTGTATTTGACTCCATTTTTTAAAGAATCCGATAAACAAAAACTAGATGATTTGATCATTGCATTAGAGCATGAAGTTCCTCTAAATCAAGTGACCGGACCTGAGCTCTTTTTTTCTCTGGATAATGAAAAAAGAAAAGACAAAGTACTCGAAAAAATAACTGATGAATTGCAATTGAAAAATTTTTTAACGGAAGAAGAGGTTGAGAAATTATTTGATAGAGAAGCTTTGATTTCTACTGAAATAGCACGGGGTATAGCTATTCCGCATTGTATGGTGGACGGTCCGAGTTTTATATCTTTTACAAAACTATCAAATCCGGTTTTCTGGGGCACAGACAATGTTGAACTTGTAATTTTATTTGGCGTGCATGAAGGAGATGCTCGAATTACTTCAATTTTAGAAAGAATATTTAATTTTATACAAGATGAAAATCGCGTAAATTTAGCACTGGCTGCTAAAAATTATGAAGATTTAATAAGTCTGCTTGATTGAAAGGGTTAGAAATGAGACTTGATGATGTTTTAAAAAAACATAAATTGATCGCAATAATCAGGAATGTTTCTTCAGAAATAATAATTGACTATACAAAAGCAATTATAAACGGAGGCGTGAATTTTTTTGAAGTAGCACTGAATAGTCCTGACAGCTTAAAACAAATTTCTTTATTAAGAAAGAATTTCGGAGATCAATGTTATATAGGCGCAGGAACCGCTATATCGGTAGAACTTGCAAAAAAAGCAATAGATGCGGGAGCTCAATTTTTATTAACCCCCGGAACTTCTGAATCCGTTTTTAAATATTGTGCAAGTAATAATATAGATCTTTTACCTGGTGTTTTAACGCCAACAGATGTGGCGGTGTCATTGGAATATGGCTTCAAAACGATGAAACTATTTCCTGCCGGAGATATGCCTGAAAACTATATTAAAAGCTTAAAAGGGCCATTTAATCAAACGAACTATGTAGCAATTGGTGGTGTAAGGCCTGAAAACATCAAACAATTTCTTGAAGAAGGTTATATAGGAGTTGGTTTGTCCGGGAGTTTAATGCCTAAAAATGCTGTTGCTCAAAAAGATTGGGATGCTTGTTCACATTATATAAAAAACATGGTTTTTCAAATAAGAGAATTTCAAGAAGAAAAGGAAAACGATAATGCTTAAAGATATTTTAACGCCTGATGTAGTTGAATTTAATGTTGACGGTATTGATTCTCCTGAAGAGGCAATAAGGTTTTCAGGAAAATTATTAGAAAAAAGCGGAAAAATCAAAAACAGTTATGTAGAAAAAATGGTTGATTCGTTTCATGAATTAGGACCATATTCAGTAATTGCACCCGGTATTGCGCTTCCGCATGCGACACCATCAGGTGATGTTTTGGTACTGTGTTTATCATTTGTACAGTTAAAACATCCTATTTCCTTTGGGCATCCGGATAATGATCCGGTCAAAATTATATTTGCAATAGCAGGTGTTGGGCATGGAGAACATTTAGAGCTTTTACAATCTTTAAGTGCTCTGCTGGGGAATGCCGATAAAATTGAAAAATTAAAGACTATCAGTTCATTTGATGAGCTGCAAAAATTATTGTGAAAGGAGGGGAGCTTATGTACGTTGTGACAGGATGTGGACTAGGGTGTGGCACAAGCTTGATGCTGTTGATGAGTATTCAGGATATCGGAAAAAAGTACGGAATAGAAATAGAAGGCGAAGCAGTTGATTTAGGATCCTACAAAGGTAAAAAATGTGATTTTATTGCTGCGTCCTCAGAGATTGCTAAACAAATTGATGCAGGGGATATTCCTGTTGTTGGTATCCCGAATATTATTGACAAAGCTGAAATAGAAAGACAGATAAAACCATTTTTAGTTAAAGAGTAAATAGATGGAGGGCGACTTGTAAAATAAACTGAAATAAAAAAGGCTCGCCACAATTCTGTACAA
>CALLQJ010000033.1 GCA_938014865.1 uncultured Fastidiosipila sp. | reverse complement strand
GAGACGGCGAATACGAATTCGGCGGAAAACCGATGTACGTCGTCAACAATGTGGCGCGCATGGGCGACGGCGCGATTGCCGGCAGCATTTCCAATGTCTGGCGCAATATGAAAAATATCATGGAATGGGGCATTCCCGTCAGAGATGCCATCCGTATGGCGTCAAGGACGCCGGCTGAACTTTTGGGCATTCAGGACCGCAAAGGCAGCCTGGGCGTCGGCAAAGATGCCGACTTTGTCGTCAGCAACGAGAATTTCGATGTGCTCGATGTCTACATCGGCGGCAAAAAATTCGTCTGATTGCCATGCCGGAACCCTGGATCTTAATTTTGCTGGCTGCCGTTCTGGCAGCCGGCTTTTATCTCGGCGCAAGAGCGCTGCTGGAACCGCAGCGGCCGGAATTTAACCGCTATTCTCTTCCGCCGGAAGCGGAAGGAGACGGCGGAACGCCGCTGCGGATTTTATTTTTTTCTGACTATCATCACCCCTTAAATCACTTGCCGCTTGAGGCTTTGTACGCCTATATCTCAAAAAGCAGTCCCGATGCCGTCGTTTTCGGAGGCGATATGGCCTCCTCCGCAAAAGACACGGCAGAAGGTCAGCAGCTGGCCGAAAGGCTGGCTGCTTATTGCCGCGAAGACGCCATTCCTTATATCGCCGTACGCGGTAATCATGACGATGCACTGGAAGAGGCCTCCGGCTACCCGCTTTTAAGAAATCAGCACTACATCCTCCGGGCCGCGGACGAAAGGCCCTGGCTGCTGATCGGCCTGGAAGATATTCGTCTGGGCCGGCCGGACTTTGACGGCGCTTTGAACAGCGCCCATCCCGCATCGCCTCTTGATATTCCCGCCCGGGACATCCCGCCCTCCCGCCGGATTGTCCTGGCGCACAATCCTGATACCGTCTTGACCTTGCCGGAAAACGAGGCGCGTTTTTGCCTGAGCGGTCATTTTCACGGCGGCCAGATCAAGCTGCCGGGGAAACTTGAATACATGATGCTCCGCAGCGAAGTCATGTGCCGCTGCGGTCTGACCGACGGCGTGCTGCCGGTACGGGGCTTCTGGCATTTTATCTCCCGCGGCTGGGGGAGGTCCTCTTCCCTTTTCGTCTTTTTGTAAGGCCGGAGGCCAGCCTTCTGGAAATCCGAGAAAGCGAGGTCCCTGCTCCCTCGGCAGAGAACGACAAAATATTAGCAGATTATCTGGAAAAGAATCCGCCGCTTTACCCTCATGCAAAAAAATAAACCCTCCGGAAGCATCGGCAGAAAGCGTCTGCATCAGGAAGGTTTATCGTCTCAGCAAAAACCAAATCCGGTTTTTGCTTTTATTATTTAAAGTCTATGCTTTGCCGTCACAGCCAAGAACGTTCTTAATCTTATGCGCAACCATGCCCTTAACGGCTTCACGGGCGGGACCCAGATATTTACGCGGGTCAAAGTCTGCCGGATGCTCCGCAAAATACTTACGGATGGTACCGGTCATGGCCAGACGAATATCGGAGTCAATATTAATCTTGCAGACTGCCGATTCAGCCGCCTTGCGCAGCATGGGTTCCGGAACGCCGATGGCGTCTTCCATCGCACCGCCGTTGGCATTGATCATGTCAACATATTCGGGAATAACCGAAGAAGCACCGTGCAGCACAATCGGGAAACCCGGAAGCTTTTTGGTGATTTCTTCGAGGATGTCAAAACGCAGCTGCGGTTTTGTACCCGGCTTGAATTTATAAGCACCGTGTGAGGTACCGATCGCAATGGCCAAGGAGTCAACGCCTGTGCGGCTGACAAAATCTTCCACTTCGCTCGGACGGGTGTAGCTGGCGTCTTCGGCATCTACCTGGACATCATCTTCAACGCCTGCGAGGGTGCCGAGTTCACCTTCTACCGTCACGTCATATTTATGCGCATACTCAACGACTTTCGCCGTCAGTTCAATATTTTCTTCGTAAGGAAGGGATGAGCCGTCGATCATGACCGAGGTGAATCCGCCGTCGATGCAGCTCTTGCAAAGTTCAAAAGAATCCCCGTGGTCAAGATGTAAAACGATGGGAAGATCGGTTTCGATCAAGGCTGCTTCAACCAATTTGACCAGGTAGGTGTGATTGGCATAATTGCGTGCACCTTTGGACACCTGCAGAATCAGCGGAGCGTTCAGTTCAGAGGCCGCTTCCGTAATACCCTGGATAATCTCCATGTTATTAACGTTGAAAGCACCGATGGCATAACCGCCGTCATAGGCCTTTTTGAACATTTCTCTGGAATTTACTAATGGCATATACTCTCTCCTTTTATTAAAAGATAGACTCAGACAAATCTATCTTTTATTCTATTGTGCTTTGCGCCCTGCGTCAATTATCTTTCCGAATCGGACAAGGCACTGAGCCGGTCCCGGAGCTGCTTGAGCTTGCTTTCCGTCAGCTCGCGTTTATCCCGCTCTTTTTGCACCACCGCTTCCGGCGCATTTTCCACAAAGCCCGGATTGCCCAGGACCTTGTCGCTGTGGTCCAGATCACTCAAAAGCTTCTTCTCTTCCTCCTGAAGACGCTTGATTTCTTTTTCAAGATCAATCATATCTTCCGCCGGAATAAAGATGCTGCCCTTGCTGAAGGGCACAATGATATCGCTGTCCGAATGCTCTGCTTTTTCCGCCGTGGTCTCTACCTTATTGACGCCCGCCAGACGGTCCATGTAGGACGCGGCCTCGGCAAAGTGCCGGCGCACTTCTTCATCTTCGGCCTCTACGATGCAGCTCACCTTCTTTTTGGGCGGCACGTTCATCTCACGCCGCAGCGCGCGGATCTGCCGGATGGCATCAATCAGAAGGGCCATGTTCTTTTCGGCGTCCTCATCGCTTTTCTCCTCGGCATATTCCGGCCAGCTGCTGATCATGATGCTCTCCGAACTGCCGGGCAGATACTGATAAATCTCCTCCGTGACAAAGGGCATGAAAGGATGCAGCAGCTTCATGGCATCCCGCAGCACCTTCAGCAGCACCGCCTGTGCCGTCTCCCGGCTCGGATCGTCTTTGGCGAAAAGCCTGGGCTTGACCATTTCGATGTACCAGTCGCAGAACTCTTCCCAGATAAAGCTGTAAACCGCTGCCAGGGCGACACCGAGCTCAAAGTGCTCCAGATTCTTCGTCACTTCACCCGTCACCGTATTAAGCCGCGATAAAATCCAGCGGTCTTCGAGCTGCAGCTGCTCCGGATCAAGTGACGGCTTCTCCCCTTCTTCGAGGTTCATCATCACAAAACGGAAAGCATTCCAGATTTTATTAACAAAAGCCCGGCAGGACTGCAGGGTTTCTTCGCTGTAGCGCTGATCATTGCCCGGTGCGGTCCCGTTGACGAGTGAATAGCGCAGCGCGTCAGCGCCGTATTCATCAATTACTTCTAAAGGATCCACCCCGTTATTGAGGGACTTGGACATCTTGCGGCCCTGACTGTCCCTGACCATGCCGTGGATGAACACCGTATGAAAGGGCACCTGTCCGGTCTGCTCGAGCGCCGAGAAAATCATCCGGGCAACCCAGAAGAAAATGATGTCATAGCCCGTGACCAATGTATCCGTCGGATAGAAATATTTATAATCGTCGGTTTCATCCGGCCAGCCTAAAGTCGAAAAGGGCCAGAGTGCCGAGCTGAACCAGGTATCGAGCGTATCCTCATCCCGGTGCAGCTTGCGACAGCCGCATTCGGGGCATTTTTCCGGTGCTTCGTGTCCGACATAAATATGCCCGCAGTCCTCATTTTCGCAGTACCACGCAGGAATACGATGTCCCCACCAAAGCTGCCGGGAAATGCACCAGTCCCGGATATTCTCCATCCAGTTAAAATAGGTTTTATCGAAATGTTCGGGGACAAAAACCGTTTTGCCTTCCCGGACCGCGTCAATCGCCGGACCGGCTAAGGCATCCATTTTCACAAACCACTGAAGCGAAGCCCGGGGCTCTACGGTCGTGCCGCAGCGCTGACAGGTCCCGACACTGTGCGTATAAGGCTCCGTCTTTCTCAGATAGCCTTGTGCCTTGAGGTCTTCGACCACTTTTTTGCGGCAGTCTTCCCGGCTCAGGCCGGCGTAGTCTTTCCCCGCCGCTTCGGTCATAAAGCCCTTTTCATCAATGACTTCGATAAAGTCCAGATTATGCCGTTCCCCGATCATAAAGTCATTCGGGTCATGGGCCGGCGTAATTTTCACGCAGCCCGTTCCGAATTCGGGATCAACATAGGAGTCTGCGA
Source organism: uncultured Fastidiosipila sp. (assembly GCA_938014865.1). GTDB lineage: Bacteria > Bacillota > Clostridia > Saccharofermentanales > Fastidiosipilaceae > JAAYZH01. Next base: position 1,053 of record CALLQJ010000033.1, on the reverse strand, counting down.
TAACGGGGATTTTGCGCCCGGTAAGCGGCAGGATCAGCGAGGTGCCGACCAGGTCCTTATAGCGCTCATCATCGGGATGCACCGCCACGGCGCTGTCGCCTAACATGGTTTCAGGACGTGTCGTCGCCACCGTTACCGTGCGGCTTCCGTCTTCGGACGGATAATCCAGATGCCATAAATTCGATGCCTGGTCCTCATAAACCACTTCAATATCGCTGATGGACGTTTCACAGCTCGGGCACCAGTTGACCATCCGCTTGCCGCGGTAGATCAGGCCCTTGTTGTAAAGGTCAATAAATACTTTTTCCACCGCTTTGGATAATCCCTCATCCATCGTAAAGCGCTCCCGGGACCAGTCACAGGATGCGCCCATTTTCCGGAGCTGCTTTGAAATGGTGGAGCCGTATTTTTCTTTCCAGGCCTTTGCTCTTTCCAGAAAGGCTTCGCGGCCGATTTCTTCCTTGGTCTTGCCCTCTTGGCGGATCTGATCCACGATTTTCGCTTCCGTCGCGATCGAGGCATGATCCGTGCCCGGCAGCCACAGTGCCGAATAGCCCTGCATTCTGCGCCAGCGGATCAGAATATCCTGCAGCGTACTGTCCAGCGCATGGCCCATATGAAGCTGTCCCGTTATATTCGGCGGGGGCATCATAATCGTATAAGGCGTCTTGTTTTCATCAATGACGGCTTTAAAATACCCGCTGCTTTCCCATTTCTGATAAATACTGTCTTCTCGTTTGCCCGGCTCAAAATTTGCCGGAATGTGATCTGCTAAAGACATTTGGCCTCCTGTACTTTTCATTCGTCTTGTCGTTTCTTATAAAAAACGATTCTTTTCTTATATAAAAACAAAATAAAAGCAGTTTCCGTCTTTCGGACGAAAATCTGCTTTCCGCGGTACCACCGAAAATTCCTTCGGAGCTCTCCGAAGACACTTCCTGAACCTCTGAGGTTCGCTGACTCGGCGGCGACCTTCATCTCCCGTGTACCCGCCTCTCCCAGCCCGGCTCGTGCCTTGGCACAGAGCACCGGGGGCGTTCTCTTGAAGTACAG
>CALLQJ010000032.1 GCA_938014865.1 uncultured Fastidiosipila sp. | reverse complement strand
AGGCCTGCGCCGCTAGGACGTCGGGCGGATTGAGGTGAACGGGAGGCTCGGCGTGCAGCTGCAGTCGGCGGCCCTCCCGCCAGCCATAAAAGCGGGCGAAGCCCTGCGTTTTTTCTCCGCTCTCAGCGGGCAGAGCCTCCGCCGGGATTATGCCGAAGCGCTCGGCTGCGCGGCCTTTGAAAACAGTCTTTACCGGGTCTTGTCAACGGGGCAGAAACGCCGGCTTCATCTGGCAATCGCCCTCATGCAGGCACCGGACATTATCATTTTGGATGAACCCACGGCGGGCCTGGACGTCGAAGGACGCAGGGCTCTGCACCGCCTGATCCGGACGCTGCGGGATGAGGGCAAGGCGGTGCTGCTTTCAAGCCACGATATGGCAGAGGTGGAAGCCTTGTCCGACCGCCTGGCCATTCTGGACGGCGGCCGTATCCCCTTCTGCGGAACAAGCGAAGAGCTGGCGGCCCGGACCGGGCGGCAATTTTGCATCCGTCTGAAAACAAAAAGCGGGGAAAAGCGGCTGCTCTCCGATCGGCCGGGCCGTGATTTGATCCGGCTGCTGCAGGAAGCGGAAGAGCAGCAGGAAGACATCGTCGATATCCGGGTGGACCGCGGCAGCCTGGAACAGCATTTTGCCGCCATGGCGAGGAGGAATGACAGATGAAAACTTTAGCCCGGGCCCTTCGGCTTCGCTTTAAAATGGACCTCCGAAGCAAATCGCTTCTGATCACGTATTATATCGTCCCCCTCATCTTCTATCTTTTTATGGGCGGCATTTTGACCTCCGTCATGCCGGAAATGAAGCACAGCCTCATCCCGGCGATGCTTGTGATGGGCATATCGATGGGAAGTTTTCTCGGCCTCCCCGTCTCCCTGCTCCGAAGCTTCCGAAGCGAGGTCCTGAAACTTTATCAGGTGAGCGCCGTCCCCTTCGCTTTGCCGCTTTTGAGCGCCGCCCTGTCGGCCTTCCTGCATCTTCTTCTCTTTTCGCTCGTGATCACCTTGACGGCGCCTTTCATTTTCGGGGCACAAAGCCCGGAAGATCCGGCCCGCTTTCTTTTGGCGCTCCTCCTCTTCCTCGCCGTCTCCGTGCTCTTCGGCTGCGTGCTCGGCTTGGCCGTAAAAGAAGAAGGCCGGCTCAATATGATCGCCCAGCTGCTCTTCCTGCCTTCAATCCTGCTTTCGGGCATCATGCTGCCTCTTGATGTACTGCCCGCTGCGCTGCAGGCCCTTGCCAAATGCTTCCCCGCCTATCACGGCTTCCGCTTCATGCTCGGCGAAGGCTCTTCGGGCAGAAATCTTTTGATCTTAGCCTGTTTTTTTGCAGCGGCCGTTCTTTTGACAGTCTTCTTGCTGAAGGTTTTAAAAAGAAGTGAAAAAGCCTGATCTCGGCGCTCCGCGGCAGAATTTTTTAAGGAGTTTCGCGCTTTTATTTGCTAAAATGAATCTGCATAGATCTTTTCTTTTGAGGGGAGGGAAAGAGTATGAAAAAAATTCTTTTAGTTCTTATGGTATCCGCATGTTTTCTTTTAAGTTCTTGTTCCTTGTTCTCCTTTTTGCCGTTTTCGTTTCTTAAAAACGTCGGCTCCAAGGGCGACAGCTACGAGGATGAGGCGGAGGGAACGCGCAAGGAAAGGCGGCATCTTTCGGAAGAGGGAGAGGAGGCGGAAGACGGTTCGGATGAGACGTCCGACGAAAACAACGTCGACTTAGGCGAGTTTGTGGGCATCTTGTTTTCCCAGCTCGATGAAGAAGCCGCCAAGCAAAAAGAAAGCAAAGCGGCGGAGTTCGGAGAAACTACGCCGGCAAATACCGAAAACGCCGCGGCGTCAGACGAAACAGAAGATCCGGAGCAGACGGGGGATCCGGAAAATGAGGAGGAAGATGACTCCTCTGCTGAAGGCGAAGACGCTGCGCCCGACGGGGAAGATACGGAAGACGAGGCAGGCGGAGACTATCCGGGGCGTCCGATGAAAAGATTTTCACTTCACGGCTATTCCTGGACCGTCCCGGCGTCATGGACCTATGATTACACCGAAGATGTCTACAGCTATTATCTCTCCGGCGTAGTCGACAATTTTACCCGCGGCTATTTTGCGGTCATGATTACCTCGTTCAGCGAGGCCACGGAAGAGGACATCAAAGCCTTCCGTGAGCAGCCGCAGTATTATCTGCGCTATTTCATGGACGTCACGGCCGACTCTCTGGCGACGGTCTGTGCCGATTATGAGAGTATCGATTACCAGGATTACCCGGCCTTGTATGCGCCGCTTGTCCCGGATCCCGACGACGATGAATACCAAAATTACGGCCATCTTTTCGCCTGTTTCCACGAGGATGCCCTGGTCTGCATCGTAAACTTCTGCGAGAACGGCGACATCCTCGACTTTCACGAATTCAACCGCCTGCGCGACAGCTTCCGCAAGGACTGAGGGTCCGCAGTTTGTTTGACCAAAGCTTTAAGGAAGAAAAGCCCGGCATCGCGCCGGGCTTTTGCTTAATGAACATTTTAAGAATTCTCTGCCGATCGAAGCAGGGCAGCTTGCTTTAATTATTCTGCTTCGTTTATCCAAACGCGCATTCCGCCGGGGCCTCGGTTATTCCAGAGTCTGTACGGAATTGCTTTCAGATCGCAAGGTTCCGCTTCATAGGGATGGTCACGGTACAGCGTCTCCCCCTCCGGCAGACGCAGGCCCTGCATGTCCAAACGAAGATAAGAACCTAAAACAGGGTCTTCTGTCTGCACGCTCTTAATTTCCGAATTGCGGGGCAAGCGCAAAGCCGCAAGATTTTTCCCGTTATCTGTCTCTTCAAAACAATAAATCTGCGGGCCTCTCTGCAATGCCGTCAAACCTTGATTCTCCCGAACTTTCGGATTGCAATACATGCGTTTCACCGGCATTTTCAGATCTAAAATAATTTCAGATTCTGCGGCATTCTTTATTTTGATATAAAGATAGCCTTTCTTTATTTCCGGATTATCCGCGCTTTCTCCGTCTATGGTCAACGCAAAACGCTCACACCAGCCGGGAATATGCAATGCTATGAATTTGCATTCTTCTCCCTGCTCCGCAGCAAGATGCAGACGAACATGGCCGTCATCGGGATAATTTGTCGTACAGCGCAGAACGGAGCGTCCCTGCGTTCCGAAACAGACCTCCCCTGATATATACGTATGCACAAATAAAGCGTGCTTATTTTGCGTGTAAATATAAGATCCGAGTGAGGAAAGCAGCCTGGCTACATTCGGCGGACAGCAGGCGGTATCATACCAGCCCGGCCGTTCCGGCAGCACATGTTCATATTCGGGCAGCACGCCTGATACCCCCGGAACAAGTTCTAAAGGATTGACATAGAAGAAATGCTTCCCGTCCAAAGCCATGCCGCTGAGCACACCGTTAAAGAGTTCTTTCTCCATTACATCAGCATACTCACCGTCTGCTTCAATTTTCAGCATTTCCCGCGCAAAAAACACCATTGCAACCGATGCACAGGTTTCGTTGTACATCAAATCATTTGGCAGCTCATAGGCTCGGGTAAAAGCCTCTGCATGTGCTGTATTGCCTAAGCCGCCGGTGATATACAGTTTGCTCTTTACAATGTCATCCCATAAACGGCGGCATGCCGAATACATTTCTTCATCTTCCGCCAGACGCGCCAGTTTGGCCATGGCGGTATACATATACAGAGCTCTGACGGCGTGACCGATCGCTTCTTCTTGTTCAAGGACCGGCTTATGATTTTGCGAATAAAAGGCATTTTCAGGATCGCGGCCGATCGGATCTAATTCATGATCAGGCAATGACCACGTTCTCCTTTGTGCTTCCTGAACAAAATAATTTGGTTTTGTCCCTCTTTCATGAATGAAGTAGGAGGCGGTTTCAAAGTATTCGCTCTTGCCTGTTATTTCATAGAGTTTCAGCAAAGCCAATTCAATTTCCTGATGGCCCGGAATACCTCTGACTTGCGTATCGCCATTGCCGAAGCGGCGGCAAATCAAATCTGCAGATTTTTCTGCGACTTCTAAAAGATCTTTTTTCCCGCTCGCTTCAAAATGTGCTGCTCCGGCCTCAATCATATGGCCGGCACAATAAAGCTCATGGGCATTTTGCAAATCCGTCCATTTTTTATCCGCTTTCGTCAGTGTAAAGTACGTGTTTAAATAGCCGTCATCTTCTTGAGCCAAAGCAACGGATTCGATGGCGTCTTCTAATTCTTTTGTCAAAGAAAAATCACAGCCGTTAGAAGACGCGTAAGAAGAGGCTTCCAGCCATTTTGCCAGATCACTGTCCTGAAAAACGCGTCCGTAATAGTCGCCTTCTTCCTGACCGGCAGCGATTCTAAAGTTCTTAATAGCATGGCTTTTTGCTTGTCCTTCGATCTCATCATTCATGATTTTATATTGATAAGGCAAAACGACTTCTGCAATTAAGTCCTGATACGCGTTCCAAAAAGCATCATCGATACGAACGTGCTTATAGGAAATTTCAGAGCTTTTTTGATCAAACATAATACTCCCCTTGTTTTCTTGACAACGATTTATTCTTATCCTTTGATTCCGCTCGTTTTAATGCCTTCCGTAAAGAAAGAAGATCCGAACATGTAAAGAAGCATCGGAGGAAGAATCATCAACGTAGAAATCGCCATAATAGAAGGCCAATTCTGAATAAAGGCATTGCCTGAGGTATACATGTAAGTTGTCATGGTTGCCATAGTCAAGGTTCTCCAGCGATCACTGTTAATGTAAAAAACAGGCTGCGTCAGTTCGTTCCACCACGAGACCATCGACAAAACACCTATCGTCGCATAAATCGGCTTCGCTAAAGGCGCCAATATCAAGAAGAATGTCTGACCCTTTGAGCAGCCGTCCAAGGCGGCGGCTTCATCCAATTCACCGGGAATGGTTCGGAAAAACTGTCTGAACAAGAACGTATTATAAGGATGGGTAAAAAACGCCGGTACGATCATCGGCAGAAGCGAATCCAGCCAGGAAATTTCTGCGAACATAATATACTTAGGAATAATCAATGCAATTTCAGGTACCATTAACGTCGCTATAATGATCCCGAAAATAATATTCTTTCCTTTGAAATCCATTCTGGCCAGCGGATATGCCACAAATGAGGAAGAAATCAAGGTGCCTAAAGTTGTTAGGGTCATCAGCAAGACGGTATTGCGCAGATAAATCCACACATTAGAGCGCTCAAAGATATATCGATAATTCACCAAGGTAAATTCCCGAGGGATAATATGCGTCGACGACGTAAACTCTCCTAAGGTTTTAAAAGAGCCGGATAAAATCCAAACAATCGGCGTAAACATAAAGACTGCCACAAGTATTTTTAAGAGGAAAATTAAAATTTCACCGCTGCGATGTTTTCTTTGTTTCATTTTTTCCCTCCCTCAGTTCTCGTAATAAACGAATTTTTTCGATAAGGCGAATATGATAATTCCGATTAACGCTGCTACAACAAATAAGATAAAGGATAATGCTGAAGCATAACCGACACGCATATTCGAAAAAGACTCTTTATAAATCAAAAGTGACAGGACCTGTGTCATCCCGTTAGGATCACCGTTTTCTGAAGCAAGCGGGAAAAGCAAGGCAAAAGAGCCGTTCAAAGCCCCGATCACGCTGGTGATGATATTGAAAAGGAAAATGGGAGAAATCATCGGCAACGTTACATGGAAAAATTTAGAAACCGCATTGGCGCCGTCCAGCTCAGCCGACTCATATAATTCTTTGGGGACGACATTCAATCCGTTTCTGAAAATCATCATCATTTGACCTGTGCTGTATGTAAATAATGTCACCGCAAAGACCGCAAAATAGACAGTTTGAGGATTATACAGCCAGTTGACCGACACGCTTTTGCCGGCAAAATTTGACAATATGCCGTTCAGCAGCCCGGAATCTTTTCCGAAAATCGTCCGGAACGAATACGCTAAAGCAACCGACGGAATGACCGACGGAATAAAATAGAAAAACTGAAATGCCCCCTGGAGCTTTTGTTTCTTATTTAATAGCAAAGCCAAAAACAAAGCCCAAATCGCCGTAACCACTACTGACACCAGCGTATAAAACAAGGTCACACGCAAAGAATTCCAGAAAACAGAACTGCTGAAAATATTTTGATAGTTTTTAAAACCGATAAATTCAGACAAGCCGTTCAGTTTGCGATCCGTCAAACTGAAATAAAGCATGTATACGATCGGTACGATGGTAAACGCCAGAAAACCGATATACCAAGGTATACAGAAAATATAGGCTGTCCTTTCATTCTTTTTTGCTAGTTTTCCTTTCATATTTTCTCCTTTATAAAAGGTTAGGCGGGTCTCCCCCGCCTAACCTCAGCTCAAACTTCAGCGGTTTGCTTTATTGAGATTTTGCATAGTCAAGTGCAGCTTCTACAGCTTCCTCAGGCGTTTTCATACCCAAAGCTGCCGATTCAAATTCACTTACTGCGTTGCCGGTTATGCCGCTCGGCAAAGAAGTATAGCCGAATACACCGGATTCGAGTGCATCTGTTACGGCCTCCCAGTTTTCAATCGTCTTAGCACTTTCTACTTTCCAGACACCTTGCTCTGCAATGGGGATAATTGCTGACGGGTTACCGGAGGCAGCAGAGTTAATATTCTGGCCTTCCTCACTCATCAGATATTCAATAACTTTCCATGCGTCATCTTGGTTCTTGCTCTTGTCATTAATTGTGTAGAAACCTGTATGTAAGGTGTTATATTTTCTGTCTGCGGTAGGGATTGTGCAGATTTCCCAATCAAAGTCCAAATCACCGCCGTAAACACCAATGTTCCAGCTCCCCAGCCATGCCATCGCTGCTTTGCCCGTGGCAAATAAGTCCGCCGTATCGGAGGACGGTTCAGGCATGTAACCTTGTTCAACCATGTTTCTTACATCGGAAACGTATTTTTCAGCACCTTCGCCGATTACCAGTTCACCGCTGGCCGGATCATAAACCTGATCGCCGTGGATCCCTATGCCTGCCCACCATGTCTGCAGATTAGGCAGATCAGAACCGTAAATTTCGGTGCTGCCGTCATCGGCTTTCTTCGTGAGTTTTTCTGCAGCACTTAAAAACTCTTCATAAGGCCAATTGTTATCCGGGTATTCTATACCGGCTTCATCAAAAAGATCCTGGTTATAGTACATAATTTCTACGGCTGCACACCAAGGCAGTCCGTAAGTACCGCCAAGCCCTTCAGTCAGCTCCGCAACAGCATCAATAAAGTGTTCTTTATCAACCGATGAATTCTCCAGATAGCTGTCTAATTCGCGAATCCCTCCGGTATCGGCAAAGTTTTTAATATCATTTTCCCAGACAATAAAGATATCCTGCGATGAATCACCGGTGGCTACCATCTGATTCAGTTTTGAAGAATACTCTGTTTCCGGAATAACGGTGACATTCACTTTAATACCGGTCGCTTTTTCTGCCGCCAGATACATGTTTAAATCATCATCCTGGGGCGGCTCATTCCAAACTGTCAAGTTGACTTCACCGCCTGAAGCGGACGAATTATCGCCCTGCTCTTTCTCTTCTGTCTTTTTGGCTGTGTCCCCGTCAGATCCCTTTTCATCGTTATTTCCGCAAGCAGCAGCTGAAAATAAAAGACCTGCTGCCAGGCTGAAACTAAGAATCTTTTTCCAAATCTTTTTCATTGATTACATCGGTTCTAAAATTTTTTTGCGAACCGATTTCCTCCTTCCGTAGGCTCTTTTCAGACAAGTTGTACGTTTATTATTTTACCTTGTCTGCTTTCTTGCTTTACCTGAAAAAAGCATCATTCAAGGCTTATCAGCATCATATTGACTACTTGAACAAGTTTATCAGGCACTTTTATCGTATATTCTGTACAAGAAAAAATAAAGGAAAGAATAGGTCATTTAGTCATCTTATAAGATGTATCATACAACTTTATTGTATTTTTCTGTCAAAAGATACAATTTTTATATTTTTTTAACATTTATTGTCTGTTTTAGATAAAATGATATGCTTTTTTCCGTCAAAAAAAGGGCCTTGCGGTAAAACAAGACCCTCTTGTGAAAGCTAAGCTCTTTCGCTTATCAGGCGAAACTGTAGCTCGTCTCAATCGTATTTTCCGTGCCGAGAATGATCTGCTCGACTGCACACTTACTGTCCACAAATTCTTCAATCAGCCGGCGGTCCTTCTCGCTAAGCTCGGCATCAATATGGATCTCAACCTTGGCATGCGCCGCAAATTTACCGCTCGCGTTATCACCGTCCATCGAGATCTTAATATCGATCGGCGCATCGATCTTGCGTGCGGAAAGGAACATGCGCACTACCATCGCCTTGCAGCCGGCCAGAGCGACCATCAAAGCGCCGCCCGGCGACGTCCCTTCTAAGCTTTTATCCGGATTTTTCGGATCCGAATGATCCAGCACATATTCGTGTCCGTCTGCTTCACAGCGTACGACCATGTCTTTTTCACATCTTGCTTTGACTTCCTTTGCCATCTTTTACCTCCCGGATCGGGGCATTCGAAAATGAACGAATGCCTTTGAATGTCTGCTTTTGCTTCTGTTTCTATTGTAACGGAGGGCCGGACATTTTATAAAATCTTTCTTGTCATTAAAAAATTTTTTCTCCGGTATTTTCTAATACTATATTTTTATATCTCAATTTGTTTTATGCCTCCTTATATCTTGCAATTCTCTTTCGCTCATTTAAAGCGTTGATCATCATTTTCTTATCAATAATTTGCTCATTCAATATTGATTCTTTCATGGCGTTATCGCATGCCTTTACAATTTCGGCATGATTTAAACCCAAGGCTTCGTCAATAACTTCCGGATCTAAGACATCGGAAGATAAGAAACCATCTAAATTTTTCTTTAAAAGTTCTTTGATCTGATGCTTATCCGGAAGATGGTAAGCCAGTACTTCATCAAATCTTCTGAACAGTGCTTTATCGAGCATGTCAGCATTATTTGTTGCAGCGATAATTATACTGTTTGAATCATCTGCCTCAATATATTGAAGCAGTGAGTTTAAAATTCTCCTCATTTCGCCGACATCATTATCATAAGTCCTGTCAGCCCCGATGGCATCAAACTCATCAAAAAGATAAACACCTCTTGTATCATTAATTTGATCAAAAATTGTCTTTAGTTTTACACTGGTCTCACCCATATATTTAGAAATTAAGCGATCCGGCTGAACGGAGAACAACGGCAGCTTCAACTCATTTGCTATAACAGAAGCTGTCATTGTTTTTCCTGTTCCCGGCTCACCCTCTAAAAGTAATTTTGAACGATTTTTTAAACCGTTTTTTCTTAATACATCCCGACATCTGTATTCACGTAAAATTCTTTCTATTCTTTCAAATAAAGAATCATCTAAGACCAAATCTTCTTTTCGATATTTAGGATATTCAAGATTTAAAGCTTGATTCTGAGTGGAAATTCTAAGTATGTTGGAACGTTTGTTTAAGGGAGAATTTATAATGTTCTTAATATCTTGTGCACTCTTCGAATGTCCGAGTCTGGCTTCATGAGCTGCAATCTGAAGCGCGACAACTTTAAATTGCTCATCATTATCATCATAATGAGCTTTTATCAATGCCTTAATCTGCTCAACGGTTGCCATTTTCATACCTCCCTCAAAGCGGCTTAAAACCGATCAGCAGCGGCGCAAGCAGAATCATCACGGCTGCCATAATCAAGGTGATCGGCAGTCCGAGTTTCAGATAATCTTTAAACTCATAGCCGCCCACCACCGTCTGGCTCATGGCAACACCGCCGATCGGTGTCGCAATCGCGATATTCGCCCCGATCGCAATGCCCATCGCAAAAATATAAGGATCATAGCCGAGTGAAGTGGAAATCACAATATAGATCGGCGTCATCATCGCGGCCACCGCCGTATTTGACATCACATTTGTGAAGACGATGGTGATCAAGATTGCACTGGCAAAAAGGATCATCGGATTATCACCGACCAGGTCAACAGCAAAATGCGCAATCATTTCGCCCGCTCCCGAATCGTTCATCCCCGAGGCAATCCCGGAACCAAAGCCCAGCAGCAAGACCGTATTCCAATCCACCCGCTGCATGGTCGTCCGGAAATCCACGCAGCCGGTCAGGATAACAGCCGCACCGCCCATCAGACCGATAATGCCCGTCGGGAAGACTTCAAACATAAAGCCGAGGATGCAAAGAATCATGATCGCCAGAGACATATAGGTTTTGCTGTCCGGCGTAAAATCACGCATCGTCGGATCTTCCGTCTCATTCTCGCCGTCCTCAAAGACAAATTCATGCTTCTCGATCCCGTAGCCGACCGTCAGCAGGTAGATGATCAGCAAAACAAAAGCCGGGCCGACGAGGACGGTAAAATCAAACATGCCGATCGGGGCAAAACCTTCTTCGATCAGGACGGTATTCACCATGTTCTGGGCGGTCGATCCGACGAGCGTTAAAGTGCCGCCGACGGAAGCCGCCATGCCCAGGGGCATCAGGAGATTCTTGTTCGAAAGCCGTCCCTTGGAAGCTCTGACCATCGCTCCGACCAGCGGGATAAAGGTGGCCATGGTGGCCGTATTGCTGAGAAAAGCACTGAGCCCGCCGACCGCTAATAATAAAATAAATAGAAGTGATCGTTCATTTTTAGCAAAGCGCGATTTCATGATTTTTCGTCCGAGCAGTACAACCGCCCCCGTCTGGAAAAGGGCGTCCCCTACCACCATCATGCCCGCCACCAGCATAATGACATTCGTGCCGAAGCCGTCATAGACTCTGACAAAGTCCATGCAGCCGAAAAGCGCTAAAGCTAAAGACGCCAGAAGGGCGGTCATGGAAATCGGAATTTTGTCCCAGATGAACAGGATCATGGCGGCGCCGATGATGATGAGGGTCATGTATTCTTTGCCGACAAGCATAGTAATATTCTCGAGCACGGTCGTCTCCCTTCATGTAAAAAGCAGATTAGGTTTTTGTATTCGGTCTTTTCTTTTTTAGGATGCTGCATCTTCGGATGCGGGAGACGAAGCGAGTGATCCGACCCCTGTTCTGAAATTTTAACCTGATACTTTTAAGACGAAAACAGGATTTTGTAAACAATAAAAAACTTTAGTACTTATGACGAATTTCATGCAATCCTCCTCACGAAATATGACGCATTTACAATCAATACGCACAAGGCGCGATTTCTTAAATTATTTTGCTTGTGCACTTTAACGGCAAAATAAATAATTTCCCGTCAATCTGTGAGCGATTATTTCCTGATTATGAAGATTTTCCGGGCTTTGTGAAGCTTCCATAAACTTGCCTCTTTTAAGCGGTAATCCACTGTAAAATAGAGATAAAAGCACAGCAGATTGCTGTAAAAAATATCAGAAAAGGAAGGAAGATGATATGAGAATTGTAGTATTAGGCGGAGCGGGTGCACAGGCAGCGTATGCCGTAAAGAAAATTCTGGCAGACGGGGCTTTTGATGATGTGGTGCTGGCGGACTATGACGAAGCAAAAGTCAAAGCGTATGCTGAAGAATTAGACGACGAGCGGGTCACGGCCGTGCAGGCGGATGTTTTGGAAAAAGAGCCCTTGCTCGAACTGATGAATACGGCCGATGTTGTGGCCAACTGTACGGGTCCCTTCTATAAGCTGCTGCCTCCGATTATGGATGCTTTTATGGCTTCTGATTGCAAAAAATATGTCGACTTCTGCGATGACATCGCGGCTTTTGAAGAGGTCATGACGGATGAGGCCAAAAAAGAAGCCGAAGAGAAAGGCAAATCGATTATTATCGGCCTCGGCGGCAGTCCCGGTCTGATCCCGGTAGAAATTATGTACGCCGTCTCTTTGATGGACGAGGCCCGCTCGGTGCATCTCGACATGATCATGGACGAACTCGGTGAAGGCGGACCGGCGGTCTGGGATCACATGCTGGAAAATTTCAACGGCACGGTGCATGTCTGGAAAGACAATAAGCTGCAGGAAGAACGCGGACTTGAAGTGGTCACACAGTTTGATTATGACGAGCATACCTTCCCCGGTGTCGGCGAAATTGATGTCTATTCCTTAGGCCATCCGGAAGTCTATACGCTGCCGAAGGTGCTGCCGGATCTCGATGAGATCAGCATTAAGGTATCGATGTATCCCGTTAAGGTGATGGATATGGTGGTGGACTTTAACCGCATCGGCCTGCTGGAAACCGAACCCATTCAGGTCGGCGATGTTGAAGTGGCCCCGCGTTCCGTGCTCCTGGCACTGATGGAAGACTTGTATCCCAAAGCACGGGAAAACGGCGGTTTCCTGGCTCCGGAATTCCGGGAGCAGGATGAGCTGATCAGCGGCTCCTCCATAACCGTTTA
>CALLQJ010000031.1 GCA_938014865.1 uncultured Fastidiosipila sp. | reverse complement strand
GGGTTTCTTTTTTCTCCGGTCCCGCCTGGCGCTACTACCCCGAGCAAAAGCTCTGGGCCCTGCATCTTTTCAGCAGCAAGCAGATGGACCTGAACTGGGAAAATGAAAAGGTCCGCCGTGAGATCTATGAGATGGTGCGCTGGTGGCTGGAAAAAGGCGTCGACGGCTTCCGCCTGGACGTCATTAATTACATTTCCAAAGAACCCGGGCTCCCGGACGGCAATGCGATGATCGGGGATCTGATCAAGTTCTGCGGGATCGAACATTATTTTTACGGTCCCCGCCTGCATGAATTTCTCCGGGAACTGCGCCGGGAAGCCTTTGAACCTTACAAGGCCTTTTCGGTGGGCGAAACACCGGGGATCGGGATCGAGACGGGGCGTCTTTTGACCGGGCAGGACCGCAAGGAGCTGGACCTGGTCTTTACCTTTGACCAGCTGGAGAATCCCGGCAAGGTACGCTATGACGATTACCGCTACGATTTAAATTACCTGAAAAAATATTATATCGACTACCAGGAACGCATCGGCAGCAATGACTGGATGGCGGTTTTCTGGGAAAACCACGACAATCCCCGCATGATTTCCAAGGTGGATCCTACAGGAAGAAACCGCACGGTCCTCGCCAAGCTTCTGCAGACGATCCTGCTGACGATGCGGGGGACGGCTTTTCTTTATCAGGGGCAGGAGCTCGGGGCCGTGAACCAGCCTTTCCGGGATATTTCCGAACTGCGGGATGTGGAATCTTTAAATTACTATCAGGAATTATTGGACGCCGGCAAAACGAAAGAAGAAGCCTGGCAGATTATTCTGGCGGGCAGCCGGGATCATGCCCGTGTCCCCATGCACTGGACGGAGGAAGAGGGCGGCGGTTTTTCGGAGGGCACGCCCTGGATTCAGGCGCCGCTTGAAGATACGGGCCGCTCGGCCGAAACGCAGGCCAAAGATCCTTATTCCGTCTTAAATTACTGCCGCAAGCTGCTCGCGCTGCGCAAGGCACACCCCGCCTTCCGCTTGGGCGATATTGAATTTATTGCGGCGAAAAAGAAAAACTATTTCGCCTATATAAGATCCTGTGCGGGGGAGCGTTTCTTCTGCGAATTTAATCTCAGTGCCGGCATTATCGAACGGCCCGCAGACGCGATGGATCTTCCGAGCAAGCTGCTTTTGACGTCCCTCGGAAGGTCGGAGGATCCCGAAACGGGACGCAATCTTGCGGAACTCGAAGCTTACGAAGCGCGGATTTACCGCTGCTGAAACGGCCGTTTGCTCAAGGAGCGGCTGCAGCCGGCGCTTTGCTCTTCGGCTTATTCCTCGCCGGATTCCTTTTCGGATTCCGTTTTGGATTCCGTTTCCGAAAAATGTGGCTTATCGCGTTCGGATAAGTGCGGATTATCTGCCGGTGAAGCAAAGTGTGACGCTTTGGCGAATTTTTGGATGTTTCTTTTGGCGCGTTTCGTCGGCATCAGGGTGCCGGGGCCGCCGATGCAGCCGCCGACACAGGCCATGCCTTCTAAAAGCATGCCGTCTTTGAGGCCGGCTTTGGCCGTTTTCATCAGCTTCACACAGTCGTGCAGGCCTTCGACGCCTTCGGAGCGGACTTCGAACTCCGGATCGATTTCGTGAATCCGCTTCTCGACAGCCTCCGCCACGCCGCCGGAATAGGCATAGGCCCGTCCGGTCGCGGAGGCATCGTCCGGTTCGCTCGAGGTTTCTAATTCTGAGGGCTCAATGCCGCGGGCAATGAACATCCCCATGAGTTCTTCAAAGGTAATGACAAAGTCCACATAGTCCTTGACGTGATCCTGCAAGGCTTCGAGTTTTTTCGACAGGCAGGGGCCGATGAAGACGACTTTGGCGCCCGGATGTTTCTCTTTAATCTGCCGGGCCGTATAGACCATGGGGGTGGAGGATTCGGAAATATAAGGATCCTGCTCCGGGAACATTTTCTGTACCATTAATTTCCAGGAATAGCAGCAGCTGGTTCCGAGGAAGGGCTTCTGTTCCGGGACGTGTTCCATGAATTCAACGGCTTCGTTCAGGGTCGTGAGGTCGGCGCCCATGCCCACTTCCACGACGTCGCGGATGCCGAGGGCCCGGATCGCTTCGAAAATCTGGGCAGGACTGACCAGAGAACCGAACTGACTGACAAAAGAGGGGGCGATGATGGCGTAGACATTATCGTGGCGCTTGATGCTCCGGATCAGCTGATAAATTTCCGATTTATCGGCGATCGCACCGAAGGGACAGGCAGTGATGCAAGCCCCACAGGCGACGCATTTGTCCGGGTCGATCTCGGCCCGGTCCAGGTAGTCGGAGCCGATGGCGTCCACGCCGCAGGCCGCCGCACAGGGCCGGTCGGTATCGACGATGGCATTATAGGGGCAGGCCTTCACGCAGCGTCCGCATTTGATGCATTTTTCCTGATCAATGACCGCCCGTTCCTTGCCGATGCTGACGGCACCGACGGGGCAGACATTGACACAAGGATGCGCCAGACATTTCCGGCAGTTGTCCGTGACCAGGATGCGCCGGCCGGGACAGGCCTCGCAGGCAATCTTGATCACTTCCACCAGAGGCGGCGTGTAGACGCGGCGGTCGACGTCGATTTTTTCAATCCCGTCGGAGACCGCGCCGGTTTCGGCAGCCGTCCGGGCACTGAGTCCCAGCGCCATCCGGAGCCGTTCGCCGATCACGGCACGCTCACGGAAAATGCTCTCGCGGTAGGTGGCCATCTCACCGGGCAGGAGCTTGTAAATTTCTTTATTGAGCTTCGAGAGATCGGCGTCTTCGTACGCTAATTTGGCGATGTCGGTAAAGACCTTACGCCGTATGGTAATAATGTCTACAAATGAGTCTTTCATGACAATCCTCCTGACAGACGGTTTTTAAGTAAATCTTGAGCACAGAGGGGGATTTTTCTTTCGGAACTCAAGGCTTCTTTATCACGGCTGCCCGGATCACGCGTTCCATCACCTGGGGGCCGGTGGCCAGCGGAATGCGTTCGTCATCGACAAAAACCAGGGGCGCGGTTTTTTCATTTTCCTTGCAGTCGCCGACGCAGGGGATCAGTTCGATGTCAAGTTTAAAATCCTTCCTTACATTGTCCATTTCCGCCAGACTTTCCTTGAGCTCTTCCAGATTCTCCAGAATATGGGAAGCGCCGTAAAAAGCACATTTCGAACCGCTGCAGATTTTTATTTTCATGGGGGTCAACTCCTTTTCTTTTTTAACGAAGCGGGTGTTCAGACCCTGATCTCGTGCTCGGCCAGGCGTTCGGCCAGTTCGGCCTTGTGCCCGGCGGCCAGGACGGTCCGTCCGGCTTGCTCCCGGAGCAGAAGCGCGATCATCGCTTCTTCGGAGAGCGGGTCCACTTCACGAAAAACTTCGTCTAAAATCAGGATATCAGAAGGGGCCGCCAATGTCCTTAAAAGTGATAATTTTTGTTTCATTCCGCCGGAATAATAGCGGACCTTCTGCTCGGGCGGCAGGCCCAGGCGGCGCATTTCCTTTTCCCATTTTTCCAGGAAACGTGCTTTTTCTTCTTTGGTTTCGGCCCCCGAAACCAGGAGAAGGTTCTGCTGTCCGCTTTCGTTTTCCAGCAGCCGGCCGTCCTGAAAAGAGACGCCGAAGCGCAGGCTGCGGCTGCCGTAGAGCCTTTCGCTGAAGCAGATCCGGCCGCTGTCCGCCGCTTCCAGACCCGCCAGGATACGAAAGAGCGTGGTCTTGCCCCGGCCCGAAGGTCCCAGCACAAAGGTAATGCGTCCGGCGGGGATATCTGCCGAAAGTTCATTAATGACCGTTTTGCCGTCATAAGACTTGCTGAGATCCCGGATCTTCAGGGCGGTTTCTGCGGTTTCCTTCTTCTGCTTCTTCAGAGTCGCCTCTCGTGTCTCCGGCGTTTTTGGCGTTTCACTTGTCTCGCTCGTCTCAATTTCCGGCGCGTCCGTCGGGAGGGCCCCGGCCCTTGCCGGGAGCGTCTGATCAGCCGAAGCCGGCCTCGTTTCCGCGGCTTCGCGGCGGCTTTCGTGCTGCAGAAGCAAGATCAAGACTTTAGCCAGGAGGCGGGATAAAAAGACGATGACCGCCAGGTGCGCCAGGACCTCGGCCGATTCCAGCTGGATTTTTGCTTCGTAAAGACCGGTCCCCAGGTGCCTGGTCGGCAGGGCTAAAATTTCACCCGTAATGCCCGCCTTCCAGGCCAGCCCCGCGGTAAATTCCAAGGTCGGCAGAAGCTGCCGCTTCAGACTCGGCAGGTAAATACAGCGGAAGCGGTCCCGTTTCCGGAAGCGAAAAACAAAAGCCGTCTCCAGAAGTTCGGGGGAGGCGGCCGCCAGTCCCGCCTTGGTATCGGCATAAATCAGCGGCGTGACCGCCAGCAGAATCAGTACAAAGGGCAGGGAAGAAGGACTCAGCCAAATCATCAAAATGATGGTTAAGGCGGCCAGAGGGGCGCTGCGGCAGATGCTCAGCAAAGGGGCAAAGAAAAGGTCCGCGGGCGGGATAAAATAGGCCAGGATGCCGGCGCCTAGCGCCAGGATCAAAGCCGCAAAAAAGCCCGTCACAATACTGAGCAGGGAAAGTCCCAGGCTCTGCCAAAAATCGCTGCGCCCGAAAAGCCCGAAAAGACTCTTCAGTACCGCCCAAGGGCCCGGCAGGAGAATCGGGTGATCCACGATGCGGGCCAGGATCAGCCAAAGCAGCAAAAAAAGCCCGGCACCCGCGAGGCGGGTGTGTTCCGGGCCGATCTTCTTTTTCTTATGAAATTGTGCGTGTCGGGGCATAAACTGTCCTCCGGCCGTTTTTAATCTGCTCCGTAATAGAAGTCGTCTTCAGGCACTTTGCCGCCGACGAGTTTGGGATTGAAATCACAGAGCACTTCCAGGTACTCTTCAACCAGATCCTCCATCGCTTCACCGGTGATAAAGGTGATGCCGATGTTCGGCAAGGCTTTCTTGGCTACGGGGGCGGGGACGATTTCCTGCTTGCCGATCAATTCGGCGGCAGCGTCCGGATTCGCCTTTACCCATTCGGCCGAGGCCTTGTAATCGTTCAGGAACTGCTTGAACCAGGCTTCGTTTTCCTCAGCGAAGGCTTTTCTCACCGCCAGAACGCCGGTGGTGATTTCTTCATCTTCGTCCACGACGTCCTTCCAGAGATCACGGGCGGTGAAAATGATCTTTACATTCTCATTTTTGCTCGTTACCGTCGTCAGGAAAGGCTCGGGCAGAAAGGCAATGCTGCCTTCTTCAGCGGTCAGAACGGCGGCGACTTCGGTCGCTTCGCTTTTGAACTCGACATTGACGTCTTTGCCGATTTCCAGATCCGCTTCCTCCAGGATGGTACTCAGCGTGGCCTCGGGGGTCGCGCCTTTTCCGGTGGCATAAATCGTTTTGCCCTTGAGATCTTCAAGCGATTTGATCTCCGCATTGTTCGACGCCAGGTACAAGGCATTCAGCGTATTGATCGCGGCAATCTGAATTTTGCCTTCGCTCTTATTATATAAAGTAGCGGCCAGGTTCGAAGGGACGCAGGCCAGATCCAATTCGCCTTTCATCAGACCGTTGACCACATCTTCGGGCATGGTCTTGATTTCATAGTGCACGCTTTTGTCTTCATTTTTCTCAAGATCATCCGTGTACTTCACCAAACCCATGGCGGTCGGGCCCTTCATTGCGGCGATATTGACCGGTTTATCCGGGGTCGTATTTTCTTTCTTCGGGCTGCTTTGGCAGGCGGTCATGCCGACGGCCAATACAGCGGCTAAAATAGTACTTATTGTGGCTTTTAAACGCATAAGCATACCTCAATTCTGTTTTTCTCCGCCCCCATTCTACACCTAATCTATTTAAAGACGCTGTGATCAGAGCGCTTGTTTTCAAAAATATTCCCGGCTTTTAGGCCAAAAGAGAGAAAAAGTCTTGCTTTTTGACGAAAGAAAAATCTTCTTTTCAGCGAATGAGCACAAAAACGTCTGCTTCTTTCGATAAATAACTATCATTTAAAAAGAGCGTAAATGACATGATTCGCGTTAATAATATTAAGACTTTATGCCCTTTTTATTAATCGCTGTTGACGGCCAAAGAGCAGGGTGATATCAAGCTATTAAGCGCTTTTTCAAGCGCGGTATTTTTATTATTTTTTTTATTCCGAAGGAGGAAGACGATGAGCAGAGTTTATAACTTCTCAGCAGGACCGGCCGTATTGCCGGAAGAAGTTTTGCGCGAAGCCGCAAACGAAATGTTGGATTATAAGGGAAGCGGAATGTCCGTTATGGAGATGAGCCATCGATCTTCGTCCTTTGCCGACATCATTGAAACAGCCGAAGCGGATCTGCGCGAACTCGCCGGTATTCCCGACGACTACGAGGTGCTCTTTCTGCAGGGCGGCGCCTCAACGCAGTTTGCCATGGTGCCGATGAACATTATGGAAAATAAAAAGGCAGACTTTTTGATTTCCGGCCGCTGGGCGACAAAAGCCGCGGATGAGGCGGCGAAGTACGGGGATGTGAAGATTCTCGATTCAACAAAAGACGTGAATTACATCCGCCTGCCCGACTATAAGAATATTGACGTGAGAGATGATGCGGACTATGTCTACATCTGCGAGAACAACACCATTTACGGAACGAAATACCATGAGCTTCCGGATACCAAGGGCAAGCCCCTGGTTGCGGACGTGTCATCCTGCTTCCTTTCCGAAGCGATTGATATTACAAAATACGGCATACTTTTTGCCGGCGCCCAGAAAAATATCGGCCCGGCCGGGGTCACGATTGTCGTGATCCGCAAGGATCTCATCAAGGATGAGGTCATGCCGTTTACGCCGACCATGCTGAAATATA